>NZ_BAIO01000172.1 GCF_000613305.1 Komagataeibacter kakiaceti JCM 25156 | reverse complement strand
CCCCGCTGGTGGACCCGGAAAACGCCTATCCGCGCCCGCCGTTCCCCGAACAGTCGCAGCCATGGCCCGGACTTGCGGGAAAGATGACACCGCGCCCCGACCATGGTGAAACCAGCTACCGGGGTTCCGGTCGGCTTGCGGGGCGCAGGGCGCTGATCACGGGCGGGGATTCCGGTCTTGGCCGGGCCGCCGCCATTGCCTATGCGCGGGAGGGGGCGGATGTCGCCATCGCCTACCTGCCACAGGAAGAACCCGATGCGCGGGAAGTCATCGCCCTGATCCGCGCGGAGGGACGCAAGGCCGTGGCCCTGCCCGGTGACCTGCGGGACCGTAAATACTGCGCCAGCGTTGTCGAACGCGCGCACGCGGAACTGGGCGGATTGGACATACTGGTCAGCAACGCGGGTTTCCAGCGCCATCAGGCCTCGATCCTGGATATTACCGATGAGCAGTTCGACGAGACATTCCACACCAACATCTACGCGCTGTTCTATCTGAGCCGGGCGGCCATTCCCCTCATGCCGCGCGGGGGGGCGATCATCGCCACGGCATCGGTCAACGCGTTCAGCCCTTCGGAGATCCTGCTTGATTATTCCGCGACGAAAGGGGCCATTGTCGCCTTCGTCAAATCACTGGCCAAACAGATGGTCCATCGGGGCATCCGGGTGAACGCGATAGCCCCCGGCCCGTTCTGGACGGCGCTCCAGATCAGCGGGGGCCAGACCGAGGACAACATCCACAATTTCGGCGCGGAAACCCCCATGGGCCGTGCGGGCCAGCCGGTGGAACTCGCGCCGGTCTATGTACTTCTGGCCTCATCCGAGGCCAGTTACATCACCGGGCAGGTCTATGCGCCTCCGGCGGGACGGGCGTGGGGTAACAGGCGGCATTCAGGGAGGGCGGCAATCATGCTTGCGGCGTTGGGGGTATCGGTGGCACATGGCGTGAATGCGCTTGATCCTGTCCTGCCTGCTGATGGTGCTTGGCGCCGCGGCATGTTACTTCGCCTTCGGCATGATTACGGATGCCGGACGCTTCATATCGGACTCGCACCCCTGGTAACACGGGCCGCCGTGGCCATGCGGAGGGTGTCATGATGCACTGTCACTGGCTGGGCGCGTATAATCTGGCGGGCGTGCTGTGGCCGCGCCGGGGGTGCTGTTACCGGCGGGTCTCGCTGTGGTTCAGTCCCGATCTGGCATGGATGGAGCGCCCGCGCCCGCTCGATATATGAGGGCGCGCCGGAAGGCGGGGGCTGATAGGGATTTGTATTGCTTATGCCCCCGGTTCATGCATCTGATAAGTTCAGGCGGCGTAAATATTACAGTAAGCAATAAAGCATTATAGTATTGCACGCAGGCAGTGTCCTGTAGTGGAGGTGACATGTTCCGTTTTCCCACCCTGCCCGTCCTTGTCGTGGCCAGCATGGCGATGGCGTCGCCCACCCTTGCGGCGACCGTAAGGCTTGAAGGCCATTTCACGGCGGAACACGGGGCCACGTCCCACCCCGATGGCCTGGTGCGCGCGGCGCTCAACACCCGCACCAACCTGGTGAAATACACACTCACATGGACCGGGCTGAGCGGGCCGGTAACGGCCGCGCATTTCCATGGCCCCGCCCCGGTGGGTGAGGAAGCGGGCGTGCTCGTGCCCATTCCCGCCCCCTACAAATCCGGCCAGCGTGGGTCCGTCCTGCTTTCGTCCGAGCAGGCGCAGGCCCTCCAGAACGGGCAGATTTACGTCAACCTGCATACCGACGCCCTGCCGAACGGGGAGGCCCGCGCCCAGTTGGCCCCGGTTACGCCCGGGAGCGCAAAATAGCGCGCCTGAAAAAATTGCAATATGTCCATGATATAATTTGCATGGCAGGTATTTGTGCGGCACTCTCATGCCGGTGACATAAAAATCATGTCGGCCAAGTAAGGATCCGGGGCGACACTACGCGCCGCAAGTGATGGAGTCTGCTTTTGCGTCTTACATCTTTGGCCGCCGCGGCGGCTGTCATGTCCCTGTCCACCGTTGGCCCTGTCACCCATGCGCGCGCGGTGGATGCGCTGGGCAGCCCGACCGCGACGGTCGCCTTTACCCTCTCGGCGGCGGATCTGGGGGCCGGGGTCTCCTGGGGGAAGGGTGTCCTGACGTTCGAGGGGCGTGACTACCCCTTCAGCGTGCACGGGGCTCAGGGGCCGCCATCGGTTTTTCCAAAACCCATGCGGTTGGAAGCGTCTATAACCTGTACCGCATACAGGATCTTGAAGGCACGTACTGGTCCGTGCAGGGGGAAGCCACGGTCGGCGCGGGCAAGGGGGGAGCCATCATGGAAAACAATAATGGCATCTACATCAAATTCACCTCGCGCAGCAGTGGCGCGCGGCTGGCGTTTTCGGTGGAGCGCCTGACCCTGAAGCTTGGTCCGGCCGCCAGCGCCACCCCACGGCCCGGCATATCTGCTGCCGCGCCACACGGATAGGCAGGCCACGTTCCGATCGTGCATGGTGGGTCCATTGTGAAAAACAGGTGGAGTCACCAGCATGACGGAAGATACCCATGTTTTTGGCGATGGTCGCCTTGGCGCCAGCGTGCGCGCGCATGGGGCCGAACTGTGCGGCCTGCGCGCCGATGGCCGGGATCTGCTGTGGGGCGGGCATGAACCGTGGCGGCGGCAGGCGCCCGTGCTGTTCCCCATCGTGGGGCGGCTTGTGGATGATACGGCGTGGATAGGCGGGCAGGGCTACCGCATGACGCAGCACGGTTTCGCACGGGACAGCGAATTCCGCTGGCTTGAACGGGACGAGACGGGCTGCCGCCTTGAACTGGTGGATACGCCCGCCACGCGCCAGATGTTTCCCTTCGCCTTCAGTCTGGTCATTGAATACCGCATAACACAGGGGCGGCTGACGGTGGGGTACTGCGTCACCAACCCCGATTCCACCCATGTCCTTCCAGCATCACTGGGCGCGCATCCGGCTTTCATATGGCCGCTTGCGCCCGATGTGCCCAAGGACCGGCATGTGATCGAATTCGACCAGCCCGAACCCGAAGGCATCCGCCGCCTCAAGGGCGGGCTGCTGCTGCCCGAATCCTTTCCCACCCCCATAAAGGGGCGTGTGCTGCATCTGGATGAATCACTGTTCACCATGGATGCGCTGATTCTGGACCGGCCCGCCAGCCGGGGCGTCACCTATCGTATTCCCGACGGTCCCGGCCTGCGGCTGACATGGGACGGATTCGCGCAGTTGGGAATATGGATGAAACCGGGCGGGGACTTCATCTGTATCGAGCCATGGCATGGGCTGGCCAGTCCGGTCGGGTTCATGGGTGATTTTTCCGCCCGTCCCGGCGTGTTCCATCTCCAGCCGGGGCAGGAATGGCGGGCTTCGTGGCAGGTTGGCTGTATCTGAACACGATGGTGGGTCCGGCAGGTGTATTTTTCATGCAACACCTGCCGGAACAAGCCCTGCGAAAAGAGCATGGATCGGCCCGGAAATCTGCGAAAATATTATATTTGCAACCACCTGCTTGCGGCGTAGCGTGCGCGGCAGGAGCAGCATGCGGCAAGATCGCCCGCTAGGCTCACGGGAAACGCCTTGATGCGTAGTTTTTCTCCTGTCCCCGTTGTGGGATTTTCCCCGCTTTCCGGTTCTTTCTCCCTCCGCTCCTTCCGCCAGCGCGTTGCCGCCTGGGTGGGGGCCGCCTATCGCAGGCAGGGGATGATGCTGCTGGCGACGCTGCCCAGTATAGCCGTGCCATCAGGCTGCCATGCCGGAATGGAAGGCTCGCCCTCCCTTCTCGCCCTGCGGGGATGGGACCGGAACTGAGTCCCCGGCAGGCCCGTTCAGAAGCCGCCTGCAAACAAGAACCTGATAAAAAACAGTAAAAGTTTTTGGGTGCCGCCTTTTTCCAAAAAGGCGGCGTTCCCTGAAGCTGCGTGAAAAAGCCTCACCAAAAACTTTCGTATGCTTTGCGGACTGTTGTTTGGGCGGGCTCCCGAGCCCCCGGCAACGCGGGGCGTGACAGACCGTCCGCAATGAACGAAAGAAGGGGCATGACCACCATGCCCGAATTCTCCCCCCTGTTCATGGACCAGTTGCACGACCTGTTCCGCTGGCGGCGCGACGTGCGGCATTTCCGGCGTGATCGGGTGCCGGACTCCGTGCTGGATGAACTGCTGCGTGTCGCCTGTCTTGCGCCCTCGGTCGGGTTGAGCGAGCCATGGCGCTTCGTGCGCGTGGATGATCCGCACCGCCGGGACGCGGTCAGGCAGGATTTCACCCGCTGCAATGCCGAGGCGCTGGCGGACCGGACCGGGCCGGACGCCCAGCGCTACGCCCGCCTGAAACTGGCGGGACTGGATGACGCGCCGCATCACATCGCCGTACTGTCGCACCCCGAACCCACGCAGGGGCGTGGGTTGGGGC
>NZ_BAIO01000173.1 GCF_000613305.1 Komagataeibacter kakiaceti JCM 25156 | reverse complement strand
CCGATCATATCCATCCGGCCGATGCCACCGTCACGCGCCGACATGGCGGCACGGGGGCCGATACCGCAACCGTTTGCCCCGCCGGAACAGGGTCAGCCATAAAAACTGCAGGGCGCGCCGCCTTTTGGGGAAAAGGCGGCACCCGGAAACCTTTATTGTTTTCAAACAGTGCCCCGCCCCGCCCGCGTGCCCTGTGGCCATGAAAAAAGGGAGCATTTCTGCTCCCTTTTCCCGCACTGTCGATGGAGCCGGAGGGCTTACGACCAGCGCCAGTTGCGGATCTCGGGCAGATCCTCCCCATGTTCGGCCACGTAGCGCTTGTGCTCGATCAGCTTGTCGCTGATGGCCTGGTTGGCGTACGCCGCCTTGGCCGCAAGGCCGGGCACGTGACGGATCACGTTCTGCACCAGATGGAAGCGGTCCAGGTTGTTGCGCACCGTCATGTCGAACGGCGTGGTGGTGGAGCCTTCCTCCCGGTAGCCGTGCACATGGAAGTTGCGGCTGTTGATCCGCTTGTAAACCAGCTTGTGAATCAGCGCCGGATAGCCATGGAACGCGAAGATGACGGGCTTGTCCGTGGTAAACAGGCTGTCGAACACGGAATCATCCAGACCATCGGGATGCTGGGATTTCGATTCAAGCGTCAGCAGGTCCACCACGTTGATCACGCGGATCTTCAGGTCCGGCAGGTGCCGGTTGAGGATCTGGACCGCCGCCAGCGTTTCCATGGTCGGCACGTCGCCCGCGCAGGCCATGACGACATCGGGTTCGCCACCCTTGTCATTGCTGGCCCATTCCCACATGCCGATGCCCTTGGCGCAATGCGCTATGGCCGCGTCCATGTCCAGCCACTGCGGCTCGGGCTGCTTGCCCGCCACGATCACGTTCACACGGTCACGGCTTTCAAGGCAGGTCTTGGCCACGCACAGCAGGGTGTTGGCGTCAGGCGGCAGGAACACCCGCACCGTCTTGGCCTTCTTGTTCAGCACATGGTCGATGAAGCCGGGATCCTGATGGCTGAACCCGTTATGGTCCTGCCGCCAGACATGCGATGTCAGCAGGTAGTTCAGCGATGCGATCGGCGCGCGCCACGGCACCTCATCGGCCTGCTTGATCCATTTGGCGTGCTGGTTGACCATCGAATCCACAATGTGGATGAACGCCTCGTAGCATGACAGGAAGCCGTGCCGCCCGGTCAGCAGGTAGCCTTCCAGCCAGCCCTGGCAGGTATGCTCGCTCAGGATTTCCATGACATGGCCGTCCACCCGCAGGTGATCGTCATAATCATAGGTGGTGGCGTTCCATGCCCGGTTGGTCACGTCGAGCACGGCGTTCAGGCGGTTGGAATTGTTTTCATCGGGGGCCAGCACGCGGAAGTTGCCCGCGGGCAGGTTTTCCTTCATCACGTCGCGCAGCCATGCGCCCAGCACGCGCGTGCTTTCACCCGTCTCATGCCCCGGCGTGGATACGGTCACCGCGTATTCCGTGATGTCCGGCAGGCGCAGATCCCGGCGCAGCAGCCCGCCATTGGCGTGGGGGTTGGCGCTCATCCGGCGGTCGCCCTTGGGGGCGAGGGCGGCGATTTCGGGCAGCAGGGTGCCGTTTTCGTCGAACAGTTCCTCGGGCTTGTAGCTGTGCAGCCACTTGTCGAGCAGTTCCAGATGCCCCGGCTTGGTCATGTCGGTAATGGGCACCTGATGGGCGCGCCAGTAACCTTCCGTCCGCAGGCCGTCCACCGTCTTGGGGCAGGTCCAGCCCTTGGGCGTGCGCATGATGATCATGGGCCACAGCGGGCGCGTGGTCTCGTTCTTCTCGCGCGCGGCTTTCTGGATGTCCGTGATTTTGGCGAAGGCCGTGTCCATCGCCACGGCCATCTTCTGGTGCATGGTGTCCGGGTCGTCACCTTCCACCACGATGGGATCGTAGCCATAGCCACGGAACAGGTTCAGCAGTTCCTCGGGGGAGATGCGGGCCAGAACCGTGGGGTTGGCGATCTTGTAGCCGTTCAGGTGCAGGATCGGCAGCACCGCGCCATCGGTTTTGGGGTCAAGGAACTTGTTGCTGTGCCACGATGTGGCCATCGGGCCGGTTTCGGCCTCGCCATCACCGACAACGCAGGCCACGACCAGATCGGGGTTGTCGAACACCGCGCCATAGGCATGGGACAGGGAATAGCCCAGTTCGCCGCCTTCATGGATGGAGCCGGGCGTGGTGGGGGCCGCGTGGCTGGGGATGCCGCCGGGGAAGGAGAACTGCTTGACCAGCTTGGCCAGCCCGTCCGCATCCTGCGTGATGGAGGGGAAGTATTCGGTGTACGTCCCTTCCAGATAGGTGCTGGCGACCACGCCCGGCGCGCCATGGCCCGGCCCCGCGATGAACAGGACATTGCGGTCCTGTTCGCGGATGATGCGGTTGAGGTGCAGGTACAGGAAGTTCAGCCCCGGCGTGGTGCCCCAGTGGCCCAGCAGGCGCGGCTTGGTGTGTTCCAGCTTGAGCGGTTCCCGCAGAAGCGGGTTCGCCAGCAGATAGATCTGGGCGATCGACAGATAGTTTGCTGCATGCCACCACTTGTTGAACAGCGCGACATCCGCTGCTGACAGCGGTGTTGCGGATGCAGTTTCACTCATTTCCGTTCCTTCCGAGATATTCCATCCCAATCCGGCCTGTGTTCAGGTCAGACACATCAGCACATGCCGACGGATTGTTGTTTCCTCATCGGTGGGGATGACCCGCACCTCGACAGCACTGTCCGGCGCGCTGATGATGCCCTGATGCGTGGCGTTGGCCTGCGCATCAAGGCGGATCCCCGTCCACCCCAGCCGCGCGCAGATCGCGGCGCGTATGATCGCGTCGTTTTCCCCGATGCCGGCGGTGAACACCAGCCCGTCCAGCCCCTCCAGCGCCGCCATCATGGCGCCGGCCTGCTGGGCGAAACGGTAGACGAACAGGTCAAGCGCCTGCACCACCTCCGGGCTGGTCGCGGCCTTGGCGTGCAGGTCGCGCATGTCGGCCGACATGCCCGACACGCCCAGCAGGCCGGAGCGGTGATAGAGAATGTTCTCGATCTCGGCCGCGCCCAGCCCTTCTTCCTTGAGCATGTACAGGATTACGCCCGGGTCCAGATGGCCGCAGCGCGTGCCCATGACCAGGCCGTCCAGCACCGAAAAGCCCATGGTCGTGTCGATGCTGCGCCCGTCCAGCAGGGCGCACAGGCTGCCGCCACTGCCGATATGCGCGACAATGGTGCGCCCCTGCGCCAGCCGTGGCGCACATGTGCGCAGGGCGGAGGCGATATATTCATACGACAGGCCATGGAACCCGTAGCGGCGCACCCCGCGCGCGGCGTAATCGCGCGGCAGGGCCTGCGCCCGCGCCACGGGGGGCAGGGTATGGTGGAAGCTCGTATCGAAACACGCGACCTGCGGCAGGTCGGGATACTGCGCCAGCAGGGCGCGGATCGGGGCCAGGCTGCCAGGCTGGTGCAGCGGCGCGAAGGGCGTAAGGGCCGCAAGCCGGGTCAGCACGTCGGGCGTGATGCGGACAGGCGCGATGAACTCCGCCCCGCCATGCACCACCCGGTGGCCCACGGCCATCAGGTCCACATCCCCAAGCTGTTTGCCCACCCATTCCATTAAGGTGGCCATGGGGCCGTGATGCGCGGTATCCGCGCCCGCCCTGCCCGTGGCGTCGGGGGGGGCGGGATCCCAGTGTTCATCCACCAGCACGCGGCCATTGGCGTCATGCGCGATGAAATGGGGATGCGTGCCGATGCCCTCCAGCTCACCCGATGCGATACGGTGGCTGGGTGCGGTGGCGCCTTCTCCCTTTTCGATGGAAAACAGGGCGAACTTGAGGCTGGACGATCCTGCGTTCAGTGCCAGCACAGCGCGTGTCATGCCTGTCTCTCCTGATCTTTCAGCCTGTCTATGTCACGCCCATCCGGCGTGACTGACAATGATGCGAATCAATTGCCCGCATTGCGCGGGGCGTCAAGGAGCCCTGATAAGAAGCAGCGTCCCGCATAGCACATCCGTCCCCGCCCGGTTTCCCGCCGGGGGCGGCGGGGAAACATTTCATACCCCGCACGGTTCCGCCGGGGTTGGCCGGGGCATGCCTGAAAACAACCCGTTGATAAAAATAACAGAAGTTCCCGGACATCACCGTTTTTTCGGCAAGGTGACATTCCGTGAAGCTTTTTTGAAAACCGCTTCGGCAGGAACCGCCTCATGATGGCGCGCCGTTGCGTGGACTGGCTTTCCGGACAGTCCATGAGCCACGCGCACCGGTGCGGAACGGGGCATGGCGGGGCGGCGGCCCGCGTATCACATCCGCGTGTCAGGCACCGGCCGGGTGGGTGCGCGCATCAGCCAAAACGGTGCGCCAGCACGG
>NZ_BAIO01000174.1 GCF_000613305.1 Komagataeibacter kakiaceti JCM 25156 | reverse complement strand
CCCCCGGCATTGAGCAGCATATAGGTCATATCGACCCCATCACCGGCCACGTTGCTGGCCCGCCGCACGCCCAGCAGGTGGAATGCGTCGTCATTCCACTGTTCCATTCCCATGGGCGTGCCGTCACGGCGGAACCAGCCGATATCGGGCACATCGGGCAGCGGCCGGTGGCGTCCGTGCATGTACCGCCCCGCGCGCAGCGATGGATGCGCGCGGCGCAGCGCCGCAAGGCGGGCGACAAAGGCGGTCATGACCTGGCCTTCGGGCGTTTCCGCCAGGCTCCAGTCCAGCCAGCTTATGGCGTTGTCCTGGCAGTAGGCGTTGTTGTTGCCATGCTGCGTCTGGTTGAACTCGTCACCTGCCAGCAGCATCGGCGTCCCGTGCGAGAGCATGAGGGTCGCCATCATCGCGCGTTGCACGCATCCGCGCAGGGCCAGTATGGCGGGGTCGTCCGTCGGGCCTTCCACGCCCCAGTTGCTGCTGTAGTTCTCGGCGTGGCCGTCCTGCCCGTTCTCGCCATTGGCCTCGTTGTGCCGTGTGGCGTAGCTGACCACGTCCTCAAGCGTGAAGCCGTCATGCGCGGTCAGCAGGTTGATGGAACTCCATGGCCTGCGCCCGCGGCGGTCCAGCAGGTCGCCCGATCCGGCGATGCGTGTCGCCATCTCGCCCTGCTGCATCGCATCCCCGCGCCAGAAGCGGCGCGCGGTGTCACGGAAGCGGTCGTTCCATTCCGCGAAGCCGGGGGGAAAATTGCCGAACTGGTAGCCGCCGGGTCCGGGATCCCACGGTTCGGCAATGAGCTTGCGGCGCGAAAGGAGGGGATCCTGTATGATCGCATCGAAAAACCCCGCACCCTGGTCAAAGCCATAGGGTTCGCGGCCCAGAACCGGGGCAAGGTCGAAGCGGAAGCCGTCGATATGGAAGGAATCCGCCCAGTAGCGCAGGGAATCCAGCACCATCTGCGTCACGCGCGGATGTGACAGGTTGAGCGTGTTGCCGCAGCCGGTGTCATTGATCAGGTGGCGCTCATTACCGGGCACGAGGCGGTAATAGGTGGCGTTGTCCAGCCCCCGGTAGGACAGTGTCGGCCCCTGCTCGCTCCCTTCGCAGGTGTGGTTGTAGACCACGTCCATCACCACCTCGATCCCGGCCCGGTGCAGCCGGCGGATCGCGCCGCGCAGTTCATGGTGCGAACCATTGGCCATGTAGCCCGTATGGGGCACGAAAAACGCCAGCGTGTTGTAGCCCCAGTAATTGGTCAGCCCGCGTTCGGTCAGGCCGCGTTCGGGTGCGCAGTACTGGATGGGCAGCAGTTCCAGCGTGGTGACGCCGATGCGGCGCAGGTGTTCGATCGTTTCAGGCGCGCCCAGCGCCTGGAACGTGCCGCTGCGGGCCTGCCCCGCCAGCGTGCGGCGCATGGTCAGGCCGCGCACATGTGCTTCCATGATGACGGTCTCATCCCACGGGACACAGGGGCACACGTCATCTTCCCATTCATAATTGTCATGCACCACCACACAGCGCGGCATGGAGGGCGC
This sequence comes from Komagataeibacter kakiaceti JCM 25156, assembly GCF_000613305.1. The sequence goes on along the minus strand of NZ_BAIO01000174.1, from coordinate 2,722 downwards.
GCTGTCGCGCCGGTCGAATGACAGGTCGGCGCGGGGCGAATGCAGGCGGTAGCCGAACTGCGTGTCCGACTGCGAAAGCCTGCCGCTCAGGCCACGGGCATAGGGGTCGAGCAGCAGCTTGTGCGGGTTGAAGCGGTGGCCGTTGCCGGGATCGTACGGGCCGAAGGCGCGAAACCCGTAAAGCAGCCCCGGCTCGGCATCGGGCAGGTAGCCGTGCCAGATCTCGTCGGTATATTCCGGCAGGGGGCGGCGCATGATCTCGCGCCTGTCGCGCGGGTCGAAAACGCACAGGTCGATCTGCTGGGCATTGGCGGAAAATACGGCGAAGTTGACCCCCAGCCCATCCCAGTGCGCGCCAAGCGGCGCGGGCAGGCCGGGAGAAAGCGATGACGGAAAGCGCATCACACGCCCTCCCGCACGGGCTGGAGGTACAGGGCGGCAAGGGGCGGCAGGGTCAGCGCGCAGGAGCACGGGTGGCCATGCGCGGCCTCGTTCGTGGCCATGACATGGCCGCCATTGCCCACCCCGCTGCCGCCATAGGCCGTGGCGTCGGAATTGAGGCATTCACGCCACTGGCCCCCCACCGGCACGCCCACGCGGTAGTCATGGCGGATGACGGGGGTCAGGTTGAGCACGACAAGAACCGGCGCATGCCCCGGCGCGAGACGCAGCCACGACAGGACGGTATTGGCGGTGTCATCGCCAATGATCCACGCGAACCCTTCCGGGTCGCAGTCGCGCGCGTGGAGTGCCGGGACCGCGCGGTAGAGATGGTTGAGGTCGGACAGAAGGTGGCGCATCCCGGCCTTGAACGGGTCGGACAGGATGTGCCATGCGATTTCGCCCGAATGGGACCATTCGTTTTCCTGCGCGAATTCGTTGCCCATGAAGATCAGCTTCTTGCCCGGATGCGCCCACATGAGGGCGAAGAACACCCGCATGTTGGCGTGGCGCTGCCAGTCATCCCCCGGCATGCGCGCCAGCAGTGAGCCCTTGCCGTGCGTTACTTCATCATGCGACAGGCACAGGATGAATTTCTCGCTGAAGGCGTAATACAGCCCGAACAGGATTTCAGACAGGTGGAAGCCGCGCCATAGCGGGTCGCGCGCGATGAAATGCAGGCTGTCATGCATCCACCCCATGTTCCATTTATAGGAAAAGCCAAGCCCGCCCTGCGCGACACCCTGTGTCACGCCGGGCCAGGCGGTTGATTCCTCCGCCACCGTCATGGCCCCGGGCACGAGGGCGTGGATGGTCTCGTTAAGCTGGCGCAGGAAGTCCACGGCCTCAAGGTTTTCGCGGCCGCCGTGGATGTTGGGTATCCATTCCCCTTCCCTGCGGCTGTAATCGCGGTACAGCATGGAGCCACGGCATCGACCCGCAGCCCGTCGATATGGAACCGCTCCAGCCACATGAGCGCGCTGGCGATCAGGAAGCCACGCACCTCATGGCGGCCGAAATTGTAGATATGGGTGTTCCAGTCCCTGTGCACGCCCTCACGCGGGTCCTGGTGTTCGTACAGCGCGCAGCCGTCGAAACAGATCAGCCCATGCACGTCGTTGGGAAAATGCGCGGGCACCCAGTCCAGTATCACGCCGATCCCGGCCTGGTGGCAGGCATCGACAAAGGCCGCGAAATCCGCCGGGGTTCCATGCCGGGCCGAGGGCGCGAACAGGCCCAGCGGCTGGTAGCCCCATGAGCCGCCAAACGGATATTCCATGACCGGCATGAGTTCGACATGCGTAAAGCCGGTGTCGCGCACATACGGGATCAGGTCGCGCGCCAGTTCCTGCCACGATACGACGCGGTTGGGATCGCCGCCGGGCCGACGCCATGAAGGGACGTGAATTTCGTATATGGAAATCGGGGCTTCGGGGGCCTGCCGCCCCGCGCGCGTGTCCATCCATGCGCCATCATGCCAGTTGAACGGCTCCGCCGATGCGATGACCGAGGCGGTGGCGGGCGGGCGTTCGGCAAACCGGGCGAAGGGATCGGCACGTTGCGGCAGGATATGGCCATCGCGCGCCATGATCTCGAATTTGTAACGCTCCCCCGGCCCAAGCCCCGGAATGAACAGTTCCCATATGCCCGCCGTGTGGCGCAGGCGCATCGGGTGGCGTCTGCCATCCCAGAAATTGAAATCACCGATGACCGAGACCCGCCGCGCATTGGGCGCCCAGACGGCAAAGCGCACGCCCGGCGTGCCCTCGATCACGGTTGGCTGGGCCCCCATGACGCGATCAAGCTGGTGGTGGCGTCCCTCCGAAAACAGGTACAGATCCATATCACCCAGCAGCAGGCCGAAGGAATAGGGATCCGCCGTTTCCTCCACCGCGTCGGCCCATGCGATTTTCAGGTGGTAGCGCGCGCCCGCCGGGATGGTGCCGATATGCAGCCCGGTATCGCCCATGCGGCGCATGGGGCGTTCCACCGGCTTGCCGCGCGGGCGCTCGACCACCAGCCGCACGCCCGCCGCGTCGTGATACAGGACGCGGATGACATCGACCTTGCCCATGTTATGGCGGCCAAGGATGGAAAACGGGTCCGCGCTGCGCCCGTGCACGAGATCGTCAGCACCTTCGGGTAGAAAGTAATGCGCTTCATCCTGCCTGATCCTCATGCCTGGGCCTTTATTGCTCGGTTTGTGTGCTGACGGGATGAATGACGCCCTGATGGCGGCGCGCGGCTAATGCGGCGCGGCCCGTGGCCATGACAGGCGGGG
>NZ_BAIO01000175.1 GCF_000613305.1 Komagataeibacter kakiaceti JCM 25156 | reverse complement strand
ACCACCGCGCAGGCGTGATGGACCTGAACGCGGCCGATGGCGGGCGCAGGCGTTCATCGTCATGGAAATGGATGAACGGATCGCCACCACCGTCACCCAGCCACGGCTGGCCCATGTGCTGGCGCGCCACAAAGCGCCGGGTGCCGGGTTCCGTTTCTTCCGGCTGGCCGCGGCCCCGCCCGGCTGAGGCAGGGGCCATGCGGGTGGGCCGCCCGGCGGGGCGCGGGAAGTCGGTATCCTGTTCAGCGCATGGTAGGGCGGGGCCTGTTCTGCTAGGGTGACAGGTCTGGAAAAAACGTTCCCGCCAGCCCGCGGCAGGGAACGCTGCGCGGCATGGCGCATTTCTGCCAGGGTAGGGAACAGGGGGAACCGCTGGATGGATCTGGCGTGGACAGACAGGCGTGCAACGGTCGGGGCGTTTGTCAGGCGGCACTGGTGGACCTGCATGGCGGTGCCCGTCCTGCTGGGGCTGCTGGGTGGTTTCGCGGGCTACGTGAACTGGAACAGCCATAACGACGAGAATTTTGCCCGGCACAATATCCTGATGAAACATTCGCAGGAGGAAGCGGCCTATGCCCGCCAGCTTGCGGATTATGACCAGACGGTCATAAAAAACCGCCGCGTGTTTCTGGACATCACCCGCGCGGAGTTCGACCGCATCGCCACACCTGATGAGAAGGCGTGGCTTTTGCGCGAATACCGCAAATTCGATGTCAGCCGCGTCAAGACCTATGACGGGCATGACACCCGCCCCTTCCAGCCTTCGGCCTGCCCGGTTGCGCTGTGTTTTGTCCCGATCTTTGTCGAAGCCCTGCATGACGACCCGGTCCATAACACCAAATATGTGCAGGTGGGCGCGCTGGAGGATATGTCGCGCACCCTGATCATCGATCAGGAACAGTTCTGGCGCCTGCGCAAGCTGGTCATCCGGGTTGACGCCATCCTGTTCGCTGCCCGGCGCCAGCAGATTGCGGATTATGAACAGATGATGCAGCTTCGCGCCTCGCTTGATGTCCTGCGCACGACCACGCAGAACATCAGATAGCCGGGGGGAGGCCATGCCCCCACGGGCGCACCCTGAGCCCGGCAGCCCCCTGCGACAGGAAGCAGGACTAAGATCAAACCTTACAGCACATGACATGAGTATGTTTTTGCAGGAGTAAAACTGGTGGCCTCCATCATGCAAGCAGTGGCGCGGCATCCTTCCTCCCCCGTGGTTCCGGTGATCCTGTCAGGGGGGAGCGGCAGCCGGTTGTGGCCCGTTTCACGCAGTTCCTATCCCAAGCAGTTCTGGCCGCTGGTCTCGCACCTGACAATGGTGCAGGAAACGGCGCTGCGCAGCCATGGACCGGGTTTTTCGGCCCCCATCGTCGTCTGCAATAACGAACACCGCTTCATCATGGCCGAGCAGTTGCGTGAAGTGGGCATCACCACGCCGCGTATCGTGCTGGAGCCGGTGGGCCGTAATTCGGCCCCCGCCATCGCCGTCGCCGCCCTTCTCGCGGCCGAGACCGACCCCGACGCCGTATTGTGGGTCATGGCCGCCGATGCAGCCCTGCTCAAGCCGGAGAATGTGCCCCCCATGCTCGACCTGGCCGTGCGCGTGGCGCGTTCGGGCCGGATCGTCACCTTCGGCATGGTGCCGACCAAGGCGGAAACCGGCTACGGCTATATTGAAAAGGGGGCGGACATGCCCGGTTACGACGGGGCCTTTTCCGTCGCCAAATTTGTTGAAAAACCCGATGCGGTCCGCGCGGCCGGCATGGTCGAATCCGGGCGGTTCCTGTGGAATTCCGGCATGTTCGTATTCACCGCCCGCACCATGCTGCAGGAGATGGAAAAGTTCGAGCCCGCCATCCTGAGCGCCGTGAGGGAAGCGGTGAAGGCCCGCCAGACGGATTTTGATTTCGAACGTCTGGACAAGGCGGCCTTCGCCCGCTCGCCCGACATCTCGATCGATTACGCCGTGGCGGAACGCACGGAGCTCATGACCGTCATTCCCGTTGATTTCGGCTGGTTCGATGTAGGTAGCTGGGACGCGCTGTGGGAACTCAGCCCCAAGGACAGCCACGGCAACGCCACCATCGGCGATGTGATCGTGAACAATTCCACCAACAGCTACATCCGCACCGATGGCGTGCTGACGGCGGTGGCGGGCGTGCATGACCTGCTGGTGGTGGTGAACGAGGATGCGGTTCTCGTCGCCCACCGCGATCATGCGCAGGACGTGAAGGCCATCGTGACGGAGCTGAAACAGGCCGGGCGCAAGGAAGCGACGGCCCACCGGCGCTGTTACCGCCCATGGGGGTTTTATGAATCCCTGATCGAGGGCACGCGCTTCCAGGTCAAGCGGATCGTGGTCGAACCGGGGGAGAAGCTGTCCCTGCAGAAGCATTTCCACCGCGCCGAACACTGGGTGGTGGTGGAAGGCACGGCGCAGGTCACCCGTAACGAGGAAATCATCCTGGTGCGCGAAAACGAGAGTGTGTACCTGCCGCTTGGCGCGGTTCACCGGCTGGAAAACCCCGGTCGCATTCCCCTGACCCTGATCGAGGTCCAGTCCGGCCCCTATCTGGGGGAGGATGACATCGTCAGGCTGGAGGATGTGTACAGCCGCGCCTGATCCCCCACGTAATGGAGCGCCGGCAGGGCACGGGAATGGCGGGTAACCGTCCTTTCCGTGCCTTTTTTCATGTCCGGGTTCCGGGGATTCGCACCATGGTGAGGGGGTTCATATTTCCTTCATAAAACTGTCATGGACATATCATTTTTATTTGCGCGGGCAGTTATCTACTGTCCCGCCTGTCTGCCGGATAGCCAGACATGTCTGTTTTCTTCATGTCGGAGAACATGAGTATTATGTACTTTCCTGCTCGAATCCTAACCTGCGCCCTGCTGGCGACCGCACTGCCCGTCATGGCGCATGCCGCCGATATCACGGGCGCGGGCTCCAGCTTCGCCGCGCCCATTTACGGCGCCTGGGGAGCGGATAGCGGACGTGCCGTCGGCGTCAACCTGAATTACCAGACCGTGGGCTCCAGCGCCGGGCAGAACCAGATTCTGGCAGGCACCGTTGATTTTGGCGCATCCGATGTGCCCATGGAAGCGCAGAAGCTGGAAAACGCGCACCTGTTCCAGTTTCCCACCGTCATGGGCGGGATCGTGCCGGTCATCAACCTGCCGGGCATCGGGGCCAACCAGCTCCAGCTTGATGGCCCGACGCTGGCCGCCATCTACCGTGGCGAGATCGGGCAGTGGAACGATCCGAAGATCGCGGCACTCAATCCCGGCCTGAAACTGCCCGATACCGACATCGCCACGGTCCACCGCGCGGATGGTTCGGGCACCACGGCGGTCTTTACCGGCTATCTCGCCCGTGTATCACCCGAATGGCATGAAGGCAGGGTGCCGGGGCTTCCATCGCATGGCCCGGCGGCATCGGCGCGCGCGGGAATGACGGCGTGGCGGCCTCCGTACGCAATACGGAAGGGGCCATCGGCTATGTCGAATATGCCTTCGCCGCCAATGCGCATATGACGACGGTCAAGCTGAAGAACCACAGCGGCGCCTATGTCGCGCCGGGCATGGACAGCTTCAGCCGCGCGGCCGAGGCCGCCGACTGGAAGGACGCCGCGCACTTCGCCGTGGACCTGCTGGACACGACGGGGGCTGGCGCATGGCCGATCGTCTCCCCCACCTATGTGCTGGTGCCCGTGCCCACGGGCAAGGCCACGCACGGCGCGGCGGTGCGCAAGTTCTTTGGCTACGCGCTGGGCAACGGGGATGCGGCGGCCTACCGTCTTGATTACGTGCCCGTGCCCGCCAATGTGAAGACGGACATCCTGCACCAGTGGGACAGCGCCAAATAATACGTTATATCAAGTAAAGACAAAATAAATCCGTCCGGTCTCCGGGCGGATTTTTTTGTATCTGGCGGTGTCATAAAACCTTCATAAAACTGTATTGGAAACATAACACACAGAACAGATCAGTCATTCTAAATGAACCCGTCCTTCATTACGGAATGATTAATATGATTCGCCGGTCCGCTGTATCGTTCTTTCTTGGTTCTTCAGCCATATGGGGGGTATCCTTGTCACAACAGGCATCCGCGGCATCCGCTTCGGATGCGCAGATCCTTGCCCTCCAGCATGAAATGCAGGAAATGCGGCGCGAGATGTCGGGACAGATCAGCGTGCTGCGCCAGCGTCTTGCCCGGGCCGAGACCCATGCCA
>NZ_BAIO01000176.1 GCF_000613305.1 Komagataeibacter kakiaceti JCM 25156 | reverse complement strand
CCAGCACCGCTGGGGCTGCCGCCCTCGCACGGGCCACCTTCCATTTCCTGAACCCATGAGCTGCCGCATGCCCGCACGGGCGTGCGCATTCCGGTTTCCTGTTCAGGACATGAAAAGTGACATCGAAAAAAAGAACAGCCACGCTGCTTGCCGTGGCTGCTGGCGGCGGCCTGCTGGCTACCGGCCTGTGCCATGACGTGGCCCATGCCGAAACCACCGTAACCCTGCCCGGCCTGTCCATTGACGACTCGGCGGAAGACACCCCGATGGGCGAACGCCCGCTTTCCGCCAGTTCGCCCTCGCAGGCGGAGAGTACGGCCGCGCGCCTAAGCAGCCCCGACGCCGTCAGCCTGTTTCGCAACCAGCCCGGCGTCAGCGCCTATTCGGCGGGGGGGCTTGCGGCACTCCCGGCCCTGAACGGCATGGCGGATGACCGGGTGGCCACCGTGGTTGATGGCGTGCGCATCGCCTCGGGCTGCCCCAACCACATGAATCCGGCGCTGTCCTTCATCGACACGGACAGCGTGGAGACCGCGACCGCCATTGCCGGGATCACACCCGTCAGCATGGGCGGTGACAGCACCGGCGGCACCATCGACGTGGAACGCCGCGACCCGCAATTCGCCAAGCATGGCAAGATACTGGTCACCGGCCATGTCACCGGCACCTATCGCAGCAACGGGGGCGGCTACGGCGCTTCGGGCAGTCTGACGGTGGCGAACGACACCTTCAGCCTGCGCTACAACGCCGCCTACAGCCAGGCGGGGGACTATAATGGCGGGGGTGACGCCGGGATCGTGCGCTCGACTGGCTACCTGACCTACAACCACGACGTGACCTTTGGCGTGCATAAGGGCAACCACCTGTTCGCCCTGACCTTCGGCCAGCAGGACACCCCGCATGAGGGATTCGCCAACCAGTACATGGACATGACCAACAACCGCTCCACATTCGTGAACGGCAAGTATGTCGGCACGTTCGACTGGGGCCAGCTTGAAGCGCGCGGCTACTGGCAGCGCGAGGATCATGCCATGGACTTCCTGCCCGACCGCCAGAAGACCACCCACATGCCCATGAACACCAATGCCCGCATGGCGGGCTACAGCGTAAAGGCCACCATCGCGCTGGCGAAAAGACACACCCTGCGGCTGGGCAGTTCGTTCGACCATTCCGGCCTGAACGACTGGTGGCCCCCCGTGGCCGGGAGCATGATGATGGGGCCGGACACCTATCACAGCATCAATGACGGCCATCGTGACCGGCTGGGTCACTTCGTGGAATGGGAAGCGGCATGGACCCCGCGCGTTTCCACGCTGCTGGGCTTTCGCAACGATCTGGTCATGATGAACACCGGCCCCGTGGCCCCCTATTCCACCATGCCGTCCATGATGAACAACACGAACATCAATGCCGCCAATGCGTTCAACGCGCTGGACCGGGGGCGGACGGATGTGAACTTTGACGTCACGGCCCTTGTGCGCTGGAAACCGCGGCGTGACCTGTCGATCGAGGGCGGGTACGCCCGCAAGACACGCTCCCCCAACCTGTACGAACGCTACGCCTGGGGCCAGTCCGCCATGGTCAGCAGCATGATCAACTGGTTTGGCGACGGGAACGGCTATGTCGGCAACCCCGACCTCAAGCCCGAGGTCGCGAACACCGCCTCCATCACCGCCGACTGGCACGACCCCGATGGCGACCGCTGGGATCTGAAAATCCAGCCCTACTATACCTATACCCATCATTACGTGAACGCGCAGCGCCTCGCCCCCGCCGCCAACGGCTTCTATACGCTGGGCTTCGTCAATCACAACGCCCAGAGCTACGGCATCAACGCATCGGGCAATTACCGCCTGTGGCGGAGCACGCGCTTCGGGCGGGGCGAGATCGTGACCAACATCAACTGGGTGCGCGGGCAGGATCTGACCAATGGCGCGGGGCTGTACCACCAGATGCCCACCAACGGTAACGTGGCGCTGCACGAACAGTGGAAAAACTGGACCGGCCGGGTGGAAATGACCTTCGTCAAGGCCAAGGACACGGTGGACTGGGTGCGCAGCGAACCGCGCACCCCCGGCTATGCCCTGTTGGGGCTGGGCGGGCAGTATACCTGGCGCTACATGACGCTGGACGCCAGCATAGACAATGTGTTGAACCAGAAATACGAACTGCCGCTTGGCGGCTGGTCGCTGGCGGATTCATCCGCCACGGGGGTGCTGCGCGCCTGCCGGGCATGGGGCGGTCGTTCAATGTCAGCCTGACCGCCCGCTTCTGAACCCCGTCGCGGCGCGCAAGAAGGAATTTCCCCTTGCGGGCAGGGCGGAAGCCCATGGCCCGCATGCGCTTTCGCTTTGACGTGGGAGACGCCGCGCGCTACGGCAGGACTATGTTGGCCGAACCTGTCGCCCGGTGCGGTTATCACCCTCATGCGCGGGAGGCGTTGTGAACGGCGTTCTGGATTTTGTAGCCGGACTGGGCAGGACCGTTCTGGATATTGTCCGCACCGCCGGACGGGTTGCGCTATTTGCCGCCGTCGCCCTGTCGCACATGGTCCGCCCGCCCTTTTACTGGCGCACGCTATGGGGAACGCTGGTGGAGATCGGGTTTTTCTCCCTGCCGGTCGTGGCCCTGACCGCCCTGTTCTCCGGTGGCGTGATCGCGTTGCAGTCCTATACCGGGTTCGCCCAGTACCATGCGCAGAACGCCATTGCCGGTATCGTCATCCTCGCGGTCACGCGTGAACTCGGCCCGGTTCTGGCCGGGCTCATGGTCGCGGGCCGGGTGGGGGCCGCGATGTCGGCCGAGATCGGGACCATGCGCGTCACCGACCAGATCGACGCGCTGAGCACGCTGTCCACCAACCCCATCAAGTACCTGGTCACGCCCCGGCTCGTGGCGGGCACGCTGGCGCTGCCGTTCCTGGTGCTGGTGGCCGACATACTGGGGGTTCTGGGCGGGTTCACCGTGTGCGTGATGAAGCTGGATTTCTCGGCTTCGGCCTATATCGCGGCCACCATCGCCTCGCTCAAGGTCATGGATGTGACCGTGGGGCTGGTGAAGGCCGCGATCTTCGGGTTCCTGATCGCGCTCATGGGCTGTTACCATGGCTATCACAGCCGTGGCGGGGCCGAAGGCGTGGGGGCCGCGACGACGGCGGCGGTGGTCGCCGCCTCCATCCTGCTGCTCACCTTCGATTACCTCCTGACGGATGTGTTCTTTTCCCAATGACCGAAGCGACCCCCAAGATCCGCATTCGCGGCCTGAAAAAGGCGTTTGGCCCCAAGGTTGTGCTTGACGGGGTGGACCTTGATGTCATGGGCGGCACGTCGTTCGTGGTCATTGGCGGGTCAGGCACGGGCAAGTCGGTGCTGCTGCGCTGCATACTGGGGCTGATCACGCCCGATGCCGGCTCCATCGAAATAGATGGCGTGGACGTGACCACGCTATCGCCCCGCCAGCGCGAACCCTACATGGCGCGCATCGGCATGCTGTTCCAGAACGGCGCGCTGTTCGACAGCCTGAGCGTGTGGGAAAACGTGACCTTCGGCCTGATGGCGGCCGCCCGGATCGGCCGTGGGCCGCGCATTACCCGCGCACAGGCGCGCGCGCGCGCGGCACGCTGCTGGAACAGGTGGGCATGGACCCGGCGGTGGGCGCGCTTTCCCCTTCCGAACTCTCGGGCGGCATGCAGAAGCGCGTGGGGCTGGCGCGCGCCATCGCGGCCCAGCCTGAAATCCTGTTCTTTGATGAACCGACCACGGGTCTCGACCCGATCATGGGGGCTGTGATCGACGGCTGATTGCCGATTGCGTGCGCAGGCTCGGCTCCACCGCCATCGCCATCACGCATGACATGGCCTCCGCCCAGCGGATCGGGGATCGGGTCGGCATGCTGTATCAGGGCAGGCTGATCTGGCAGGGCACGCCCTCCACCCTGTTTGACAGCGGCAACCCCGTGGTGGACCAGTTCACCCATGGCCGCCGGGAAGGGCCGATCAAGGTTGACGTGCCCACCTGATTCCGGCGGCCCGCCACCCCATATATATCCGGTCTGTTCTTGCGCAAGGAGCCATCATGGCGCGTCGGCCCGCTAACCGTTTTGTCTGCCAGTCCTGTGGGGCGGTCTTTCCCAAGTGGTCGGGCCGGTGCGACGCCTGTGGCGCGTGGAACAGCATCGTGGAGGAAACGGTCGAACCCACCGCGACCGGCGGCACCAACGCACGCAGGCGCACCGGCG
>NZ_BAIO01000177.1 GCF_000613305.1 Komagataeibacter kakiaceti JCM 25156 | reverse complement strand
CGTCCTACCAGCCGCAGACCGAGCCGGGGCGTGACGTGATCGCCCGCGCCGTCACCGCGATGAAGCAGGGGCGCAGGCCGCTGTTCTATATTGGCGGCGGCATCATCAATGCCGGGCCGGAGGCCTCCGCCGCGCTGCGCAGGCTGGTGGAAAAAACGGGCTTTCCGTGCACCTCCACCCTCATGGGGCTGGGGGCGATGCCGGCGGGGGACCGCCGCTTCCTGGGCATGCTGGGCATGCACGGCACGTACGAGGCCAACATGGCCACCCATGGCTGCGATGTGCTGATCGCGCTGGGTTCGCGCTTTGATGACCGGGTGACCGGGCGGCTGGATGCGTTCTCGCCCGGTTCGTTCAAGATCCATGCGGATATCGACCCCAGCCAGATCAACAAGATCGTGCCGGTGGATGTGGGCATAGTGGGCGACGCGGGCCGCGTGATCGAGCGGATGCTGGAGGAATGGGACTGCACCCCCGCCAATCCCGGCCAGCCGATCGACCTGGCGCAGTGGTGGCACCAGATCAATGAATGGCGCGCGGTCAACAGCCTCGGCTTCACGCAGGACATGGCGCCGGAGGCGATCATCCGCCCGCAATACGCCATCCGCCGCCTGCATGAACTGGCCACCGCCACGGGGCGTGACACCTATGTCTCGACCGAGGTGGGGCAGCACCAGATGTGGGCGGCCCAGCATTTCGGCTTCGACCGGCCCAACCGCTGGCTGACCTCGGGCGGGCTGGGCACGATGGGCTATGGCCTGCCTGCCGCCGTGGGCGCGCAGATCGCGCACCCCGATGCGCTGGTCATCGACATCGCGGGGGAAGCCTCCACGCTCATGAACATTCAGGAACTGTCCACCATCGCGCAGTACCGCCTGCCGGTTAAGGTCTTCATCCTGAACAACCAGTACATGGGCATGGTGCGCCAGTGGCAGGAACTGCTGCACGAATCCCGCTATTCCGAGAGTTACAGCGCCGCCCTGCCGGATTTCGTGCGGCTGGCGGAAAGCTTCCACGGGCATGGCCTGCGGGCGACCTGCGTGGGGGAACTCGATGGCGTGATTACGGAAATGCTGGCCCATCCCGGCCCGGTGGTGGCGGATATCTGCGTGGCGCAGGAAGAAAACTGCTACCCCATGATCCCGTCCGGCGCGCCGCACAACCAGATGCTTCTCGGTCCCGACCAGGATGACGAGATCAGCGCCGAAGGCCGCATGCTGGTCTGACCCCCTCCCGTCGGGGCGGCGTTCCGCCCCGCACCCTCTTTCTTCCGTTCCCGCCGTCCTGTATGGCGGCGGCTTCAGCAGTCAGGAAACGCAATCATGACCACGCAGCAGGAGAGCCCGGTCTCCGCGGTCATTTCCATTCAGGTCGAGAACGAAAGCGGTGCGCTGGCGCGTGTCATCGGGCTGTTTTCGGGCCGTGGATACAATATCGAGAGCCTGACCGTGGCCCCGGTGGATGAAAACCGCCGCCAGTCGCGCATCAATATCGTCACGACCGCCACGCCCCATGTGCTTGAGCAGATCCGCGCGCAGGTCGAACGTCTGGTGCCGGTCTATCGTGTCGCGGTCATGACGCGGCAGGATCCGCACGTGGCGCGTGAAATGGCGCTGGTGAAAGTGATCGCCAGCGGTGAGCGCCGGGCCGACGCCCTGCGTATCGCGCAGGCCTTCCGCGCCCATCCGGTCGATGCCTCGGCCACGTCGTTCGTTTTTGAACTGACGGGCGCGACCGACAAGCTTGATGCCTTTATCGACCTCATGCGTCCCCTCGGCCTGGCCGAAGTGTCGCGTACGGGTGTCGCGGCTATCGCCCGCGGCGCGGCAATCCTGTAAGGGGTCAGGGTTTTTACCTTTCCAGAGTTTTTTCATTTTCCCCAAGGAGTGAGATCATGCGCGTCTATTATGATCGCGATGCCGATGTGAACCTGATCAAAAGCAAGAAGGTGGCCATTATCGGTTACGGCAGCCAGGGCCATGCCCATGCCAACAACCTGAAGGATTCCGGCGTGACCGACATCGTGGTCGGCCTGCGCCCCGAATCCACCGCCGTGGCCAAGGCCGAAGCCGCCGGCTTCAAGGTGATGACCCCGGCCGACGCCGCCAAATGGGCGGATGTGGTGATGGTGCTGACCCCCGATGAAGGCCAGGGCGCGCTGTACAAGGAATCGCTGGAAAAGAACCTGAAGCAGGGCGCGGCCCTTGCCTTCGCGCATGGTCTGTCCATCCATTTCCGCATTATCGAGCACGCCCCGACCTGGATGTGTTCCTGATCGCGCCGAAGGGCCCGGGCCACACCGTGCGCTCCGAATACCAGAAGGGTGGCGGCGTGCCGTCGCTGGTGGCCGTGGCGCAGAACGCTTCGGGCAACGCGCTGGAAATCGCCCTGTCCTATGCGTCCGCCAATGGCGGTGGTCGTGCTGGCATCATCGAGACCACTTTCAAGGAAGAGGTCGAGACCGACCTGTTCGGTGAGCAGGCCGTGCTGTGCGGTGGTCTGGTCGAACTGATCCGCGCCGGTTTCGAAACGCTGGTGGAAGCCGGTTACGCGCCGGAAATGGCCTATTTCGAGTGCCTGCACGAAATGAAGCTGATTGTTGACCTGATCTATGAAGGCGGCATCGCGAACATGAACTACTCCATCTCCAACACGGCGGAGTATGGTGAATACGTGTCCGGCCCGCGCGTGGTCACGCCGGAAACCAAGGCCGAGATGAAGAAGATCCTGACCGATATTCAGGACGGCACCTTCGTGCGCAACTTCATCCTTGAAAACCAGTCCGGCAATATCGGCTTCAAGGCCACCCGTGCGCGCAACAACGAACACCAGATCGAGAAGGTGGGTGAGAAGCTGCGCGGCATGATGTCGTGGATCGGCAAGAACAAGCTGGTCGACAAGTCCCGCAACTGATCGGGTCACCGATGATCACCGACGGTTCGCCGCCGGTTTTCAAAAACGCCAGCCGGAGCCGTCCGGCTGGCGTTTTTTTTGTGTCCGTCTTGTCCTGCATTTGCCGTGACATAACCCGGAACGACTGCCACCATGCACACCGGATACGAACAGCAGGAGCGCCGTACCGTGACGGATTACGTGATTCCCCCCTATGCCCTTCCCACCGTGCCCGTGGCGGGGAGTGCGGGTGTCTTTCCCGTCAGGCGGATATGTGCGTGGGGCAGAACTATGCCGCCCATGCGCGTGAAATGGGCAGCAACCCCGAACGCTCTGACCCATTCTTCTTCTCCAAGCCCGGTGACGCCGTTGTGCCCGGCGGCGGGCTGCTGCCTTTTCCCGTCAGCACGTCCGACCTGCATCATGAGGTGGAACTCGTCGCCGCCATCGGGCGGGAGGGGCATGACATCGCGGTGGAAAAGGCGCTGTCGCATATTTACGGCTACGCGGTCGGTCTGGACATGACACGGCGCGACCTTCAGGCCGTGGCCAAGAAGATGGGGCGTCCGTGGTCTCTGGCCAAGGGGTTTGACCAGTCCTGTCCCATCTCTCCCATCGTGCCCGTCTCGACATGCGGCCATCCCGCCATGGGGGCGATCACCCTTACGGTAAATGGGGAACTGCGCCAGAAGGGGGATCTGTCGGATCTGATCTGGTCCGTGGCGGAAATCGTGGCCTGCCTGAGCCGGTTTGTCGCACTGGAACCGGGTGACCTGATCATGACCGGCACCCCCGCCGGGGTGGGGCCGGTCCGGCGCGGCGATGTGCTGCATGCGGCCTGCGCCAGGGTGGGTGAACTGAACGTGACGTATACGGGATGATCAGGCCGGGGAAACAATCCGCGGAGCGGAAGACGCCGCCTTTTTTCAAAAAGGCGGCGCCCCAAAACTTCTGTTTTTTATCAACATGTTGTTTTCAGGTAGCCACTCATGCCGGACAGTTTTCAGGGGCATGCCCTTACTGAACCGTTACCATCGGGGGCGGGTGCTGCATCAGTTCATCAATAAACAGCCCGATCTTGCGGGAATGCGCCGTACTGACCGGATGGATCGCGAAGAAGGAGATCGGGTCCGGCTCCCACTGTTCCAGCACGGTCCGTAGCAGGCCACGGGCCATGTAGCTTTCCACTTCCCACAGGGATTTCTGGGCAAGCCCCAGCCCGGCCAGCGCCCAGCGCACCGGCATTTCGGAATCGGTGGAGGCCATGCGCGCCGGAACCCGTTCGGTCCGGGCGTCCGCC
>NZ_BAIO01000178.1 GCF_000613305.1 Komagataeibacter kakiaceti JCM 25156 | reverse complement strand
CTGCCGTCCCCCACAGGGACACGCCGCCGGAAAACGCCCGCAAGCAGGCTTATCTCCACAGTTTCGTCGCGCTGGCCGCGTCTTCCGCCACGGTGGCCGACGTGCCGGGCGCCCGCGACCTGCTGACGCGCGCCCTTGCAACATGGCGCCAGCATTTCTGGAGCGAGGAGGAAGGCGTCTTCCGGGAAAGCTTCGCACCCGACTGGTCGGATGAGGAGGATTATCGCGGGGCCAACGCCAACATGCATTCGGTCGAGACCTGCATGGCCGTGGCCGATGTTACGGGCGATCCGGTATGGCGGCACAGGGCCCTGCGGATTGTGGAGCGCTTCATCCACGATCTGGCCCGCAACGCCGATTACCACGTACCGGAGCATTACAGTCGCGACTGGGTGCTGCTCAGGGACTATCACCGTGACAGCCCCACCGACGCCCTGCGGCCTTATGGCATGACGCCGGGCCATTTCGTGGAGTGGTCGCATCTTCTTCTCAAGCTGGAGGCCGCTCTCCGGCGCGCGGGGGGACATGCGCCCGCCTGGTTGCTGGAAGATGCGACGGCCCTGTTCCGGTGCGGCATGAAAACCGGCTGGGCGCGTGATGGCGCGCCCGGCCTGCTTTATACAATCGACTGGGATGGAACGCCTGTCGTCCATAACCGCCCCCACTGGTGTCAGGCGGAAGCCATGACCGCCGCCGCCGCGTTACTGAAACGGACCGGCCACCAGCACTATGAACACTGGTACCGCACCATCTGGGATTATATTGACACCTTCATGATCGACCGCCGGCGCGGCGGGTGGATACAGGAACTGGACCGGCAGAACCGGCCTTCCGCCGTTGTGTACAAGGGTAAGGCGGACCTGTATCACGCCTGGCAGGCCACGATCACGCCACTGCTCCCGCTGGCCCCCAGTTTCGCCACCGCCGTCTCCCTGCTGGAGGGGTAGGCATCGTTTCAGAACGACCAGATCGCATCACAACTGAACCAGAGCATGTTGTTGGTGCCGTTGGTGACAACGGGATTGGCCGCCGTGCCGGACTGGTTGAAAGGCCGGGTGCCATTGAGGGATTTGTCCAGCCGAATTTCCGGGCGGATGGTCAGTTTGCCCAGCGCCATCCGCCGGTTGATGAACTCCGGCCGGTAGGACACACCCAGTGTCAGCGCGCCATAGGTCGTGGGCGGGGCCGCGTAATACGGGAAAGGCTGGTTGGTCAGGGATTTGGTGAACGAGGTGAAGCCCGCATATTCCGTAATGACGCCACCGGTATTGTCACGGAAGATTTCGCCACGGGCATTGAATGTCAGCCATGGGCGGATGTCCCACGCCACGTAACTGCTGATGCCATACGCATCATCGCGCAGGCCGTCATCATGCAGGTAGGTGCCGTCCACCGTCAGCGTGACCCGGTCATTGACATGGTACGTGGCCATGATGTCACCGTTGTACTGCATCAGGTGATTGGCGCTGCGGCCCATGCCCGCGCTGGTCCAGCCGCCGCCGCTGACGGAACGCCCGTTATTGCCCTGCGGGCCGAAATGGCCGATGGCATGCAGGCCCAGTTTGCCATTCATCAGGTTGTTCCACGCAAAGCCGAAATAGCCCTTGGGCTTGTTATTGTTTCCCGACGCCCCGAAGGTGGTGGAATTCCCGGCATCGACACCCAGTATCCAGTCCATGGTCCGGGTCAGGTGCATGGTCGCGACAATGCCGACCGTCTCGAACGGCACGATATAGTCGGACGCATAGTTGAAGGTATAGAAGGGCCGCGCCAGAGACGGCGTGCCTTCCGACCCCATCAGGCCATACATCTGGCCAATCTGCACATCGATCCCCTTATGGTAAATCCATGGCAGGTGCACATCCAGATGCGCCTGCGTAGGCGCCCACTGGTACAGCCCCGTCAGCGAACCCGATCCCATGCCGATGGTGGGATCGAAGCGGGCGTCGGAGCCATACATGGCCTCCAGCACGAAGCCGATTCCGTAGCCGTTGCCCACATCCGTCACCGCATGGGAAAGCGAACCCATGATCTGGTTCATCGTGACCGTATTGGCGCGGTCGGTATAGAACTGGCCGAAGTTGCGGCCAGAGCGGGTCCAGGGGTTGCCGGAAACACCCGCCTCGATCTGCACATGGCCTTCCAGCCCGTCCCAGTAGGTCCGCGCATGGCCGGGACGGGGGTGGAAAATATTGCCCGTGACCGGGGCGGGCGTCACGTCCTCGGCCGGTTCGGTTGCTTCCAGCGGGCGTTCTTCCTCCGTGGGAATGTCGGGCGTCTGGGCCAGGGCACTTCCCCCGGCGGGAAAGACCAGCATGCACAGGCCAAAAAGACCGGAAAATGAGCGCGCGCGAACAGACGCATGGTTTGTTTCAGCCATTCGGGACAGTTCCTGATCGGAAAAAACATATGGGGAAGGAAACGGACTACCCGCAGGCAGTCCGGGCTGGGCCTAGGCGGCGCGCATCCTGCGCGAGCGCGCCATGAACACGGTCGTCAACACCGCCATGAGGCCGAGATAGATGCAGAATATCTCGACATTGTAGTAAATGACGGCGGTCAGCGCGATCAGCGCGCCACCCAGCGCAATCGCGGGCAGCACCGGATACAGGGGCGCGCGATAGCTGCGCGCCAGGTCCGGTTCCGTGCGGCGCAGGCGGAACAGGCTGATCATGCTGAACACATACATGGTCAGCGCCCCGAAGACCGACATCGTCACCAGCGTCGCGGTCAGGGACTGGCCGTTGATGGAAATCACGTTATCGGAAAAGATGGCCGCGATCCCGATGGCGCCGCCAGCCAGCGTCGCGGCATAGGGCGTATGGAAACGCGGATGGACGCGCCCCAGCACCGATGGCAGGAACCCGGCCCGCGCCAGCGCGAACATCTGCCGGGCATAGCCCATGATGATGCCATGCAGCGACGCAACCAGCCCGAACAGCCCGAGCCAGACCAGCATGTGCAACCAGTCGCTATGCGCGCCCACCACACGTTTCATGGCCTGCGGCAGCGGGTCATTGAGGTTGGCCAGCGCATGCCAGTCCCCCACGCCGCCAGCAAACAGCATGACACCGAAGGCCAGCGTCACGAGCGTCAGCACACCGGCAATATAGGCCACCGGAATGGCGCGCCTGGGGTCACGCGCTTCCTCCGCCGCCATGGCGACCCCTTCAATGGCGAGGAAGAACCAGATGGCGAAGGGAATGGCGGCGAAAATGCCCCCATCGCCTCCCAGCCGAAATGCGGCGCGCCGCCCCATCCATCATGCAGGAAATTCCCCCATGAGAACGCAGGCGCCACCACCCCCATGAAGACCAGCAGTTCGATAATGGCCGCAACGGTAATGAACAGTTCGAACGTCGCCGCGATCCGCACGCCCACGATGTTCAGCGCCATGAAGATCATGTAGGCGCCAAAGGCCGCGACCTGGGGGGAAAGGGTGGGAAACTGCACATTCAGGTAGGCCCCGATGGCCAGGGCAATGGCGGGGGGCGCGAAAATGAACTCCACCAGCGTCGCAAGACCGGCGACAAGCCCGCCAAGCGGCCCCAGCGCGCGGGCACTGTAGGTGAACGGCCCCCCCGCATGCGGGATGGAGCAGGTCAGTTCGGTAAAGCTGAAGATGAACGCCGTGTACATGAGGGCCACGAACACGGTGGCGACGAGAAAGCCAAGGGTGCCGGCAGTCGCCCAGCCATAGCTCCAGCCAAAATATTCACCGGAAATGACCAGTCCGACAGCAATACCCCACAGATGGAACGCACCCAGTGACTTGCTCAGATGGGTTGGGCTACTGCTCATTTACCGTATCCTTTTTCGATGGAAGGGGTGCCTGAATGGCGGAGATGCTCCTGCGGGGCGGCGTCTTTCAGCCCCACCCCGGTCAGTGACAGGCGGCGCGCCTCATGCATCAGCCATGCCAGCCTGTCCGCCGCCTGCGGTATGGACAGTCCGTGGGGGTGAATGTTGGACAGGCAGTTACGCGCTGAATCCGGGCAGCCGACATAGGGGGCATAGGTCAGGTAGACCCCCATGCTGTCGGCCACACTCAGGCCCGGACGCTCGCCAATCATCATCACGACCATGCGTGCGCCGGTCGCGACCGCGATTTCGTCACCCAGCGCCACGCGGGCCTGGGTGGCGATGACCAGTGGCGCCACCGCCCAGCCGGCAAGGCGGT
>NZ_BAIO01000179.1 GCF_000613305.1 Komagataeibacter kakiaceti JCM 25156 | reverse complement strand
CGCTGACACGGGTGCTGCTGTCACACATCCACCGCCTGCGCCGCGCGCGGATCGCGATGGATGGCGGCATGAGCCGGGCGGACGCCATGCGGCAGTTGCGGCCGCCCGTGTTCTTCAAGCGGACCGACGGTTTCTCACAGGCACTGGGCATATGGTCCGCCGCCGCCCTGCTGCGCGCGGCGGACGAAACGCAGGCGCTGGAACTGGCCTGCAAACAGACCGGAAGCCCGGATGTCGTGCTGTGCCTGCGCCATGTCGCCCGCCTGTGCGCGCAGGCACAGCATGACCGCAGGCGGCGCTAGGGCGTGAAATATTCCATCACGGGCGCTGGAAAACACCTTGCCGGGCCGGGCGCGCTCGGTTAGAAAGCCTGCGTGTGTCCGCGTAGCTCAGCCGGATAGAGCACAGGATTCCTGGTTTTCAATTGGGCGTCACGACGGGAAACCACGTGACGGATCTGCTCAAATTCGGGGAACGCTCTGGCTAACGCCGTGCCAATCCCGAGCCAAGGCCGGTTATTTCTCCGGCAAGGTGTAGAGACTGGATGGGCAGCACCTGTCGGCCGCTTGCGGCCCATGGTGAAGGGACAGTCCAGACCACGAACGCCATGCCCTGCATGGCGGCGGTGAAAGCCGAAGTGGTATGAATCCTGGGGCCGTGGGTTCGAATCCCGCCGCGGACACCACAAATCATTCCATACCCCTTATAAATCAATAGATTACGTCCTGAAGACTGTTTGAAACAGCCTGCCCTCAAGACATTCCGCAAATTCTGGGAAAGTTTTTTGGTGAAGCTTTTTTAAAAACAGGCGGTATCCACAAACTTCTTATGGTTGTTTCAGGCGGCTTTTCAGCGGATCCTGACATCCACCGCAGCGCTGCGGCCCTGCATGTCCATAACGGAAATATGGGCGTAACCCACACCATCGGGCAACCATGACGGCATGCTCCCGGCGGCACCGGCAGGCTCATTCCGTTCACCATCCAGCGGTAGGGGGGCATTCCCCCGCCCGCTTCCAGACCTATGGGGGTCATGGTGCCGTCATCGGCCCGGCTCTCCATTTCGCTATCCGGCCGGGGCAGGATGATCTGCGGCCCCCCGGGCCGGGCCAGTCGCCGCAGCGCGGGCGACAGGTAACGCTGCGCCTGATGGTGGGGCGTTACACCGGAGGCCATGATGTCCCCATCCGGCTCCAGCAGGCTGACGATATGCGCCAGCACGGGCGCTGCCGTCGTGCGGCCCGTAATGCCGGGGGATGCCGTGCCATCCGGGCGGCCCGCCCAGACGATAATGGTCCATGGCCCGGTCACCGCCGCCGCCCACGCGTCATGCATGCCATAGGATGTGCCGGTCTTGAACGCGACATGGTTCCATTGCCCTACGCCCGGTGGCGGCGGTGTCCCTTCCAGAATGGCGCGTACATCCTGTGCCGCGCGTGGGCCAAGCAGGCTGGTGGCGACCGTGCGCCCGGCCGCATCGAAATACGGGACCGTGGCCTGCCCGTCGTGATTGAGGGCGGAATATAATGTGGCGAGGTCATACATCGAAAGTCCTTCCCCGCCCAGCGCGATCGCCAGGCCGGGCGAGGTGTCGCCCCCCGGCAGTACGGGCGCCACACCACTGGCCGCGAGGCGGGACAGGAAATGATCCGGCCCGATCAGGCGCAGGGCCTGTACCGCCGGCACATTGAGTGACTGCCTGAGCGCATCCGCAACCGTTGTCTCCCCCCTGAACTTCTGGTCAAAATCATGCGGCGCATAACCTGACAGGCTCATCCGGCCATCACTGATCCGGGTACTGGGCGTCAGCAGTCCCCGATCAAACGCCATGCCGTAAATAAAGGCTTCAGGGTGGAACCGGGCGAACGCCGCGCCATGACCAGATCGACCGCGCAGCCGGGGCACTGATGTTCCCCCCCGCCAATCCAGGCCATGACACCCCCGTCACGCCGGACGACAAGGGCCGCGAAAGTACCCCGCAATGGCGCATCCCGTGACGGTCTGGACAACCACATTGCCTGAAACCTCACGCGGAAGAACGTATCCATCCCCGCTGAGCGCCACCATGGCCGGGCGGTCGCCAAAATGTGCCGAAAGTGTCAGCGGGCCTGCCAGCGTTTCCCCCGTGGCGGAACGGAAGCCCGGGGCCACGGCGATATGATAGGCGGTATTGTAGGACAGCCCGCCAAGGCAGAAGCTGTGATCCTCGACACGCGGGACAGAATGTGTCGCGGGGGTGAGCGTGACATTCGCCGCCAGATCATCCGTTCGGGAAGCCTCGAGCGCACCGTTGAAAACCAGGCAGATTTCCGGGTGTTCGCCCCCCGCGTTGACCTGGGTCCGGGTGAACGCGAAAGGGAGAGGATCATCGGAGGCCCACGTCCTTTCACATGACAGTGGCATGATCGCGGCCAGCAATGCCGCGACAACTCCCCGTTTCCACACGTTCATTCTTCTTCCACCGCCCATTGCCGTGCCATAAACCTTGCACGCCCGGCCTCGGCTGGCCAGAGCCGCCCCCATGGCGCGGGGGGCTGATATGAAGATTATGGCTGGCGGCGGAACCCGCCCCCTTCCGTCCCGTTTCACGACATGAAGGACACATCTGGCGGAAATAAAAAACGTGACGCCATACGGGGATATGGCGTCACGCGGGGGAAAGACTTCAGGTAGGGGATGGAGAGGGTTCAGAACGCCGCCTGGATACGACCCGCGACGGAGTTGCCATGACGGCCCATGATGTTCTGGGCGACGCTGTTGTCGCTTACGATGAAGTGGTTGAAATCAAGCATGAAGCGGAAGTGGCGGTTCGGATACCAGTTCAGACCGCCCGACCAGACCGTCTGCTGCCCGCCACGCACGGCCGTTACGCTGTTGCCCAGCCCGCTGTTCAGGTCGGCCACGCTGTAGCGGCCGGAGATTTCCAGCGCGCCCCAGTAGCCATGCGCGGGATCGAACGCATGGTCCACACCCGGCGCGGAGAACGCGCCTTCCTTGATGTTGTAGCTGCGCGGCGCGCCGAACAGGGTGTAGTTGGCCGCGCCATAATAACCCTGGAAGTTCACGGTGCCGCCAGCATTGCTCACGTTCCCCACGGAACCCGCCGTGTTGTCGCCGCGTGTGATGCCGATGTGATAGTATTCACCCTTCAGCACCAGCCGCTTCCACCGAAAGCCCAGTTCCGGACCGGCGGACCACATGCTGCCGACATTGCCAACGGTGGCGCTGAGCAGCTTGGTCGTGGTCAGATCGACTTCCGGGGCCTCGCTCATCGCGACCGAGGTGCGGGCGGCCCCGCCGGCGGCGTTGGTCTGCGCCATCTTGAAGGCGCTGATGGCGGACAGGCCGATATGCACATCTATGTCCTTTGACAGGTAGGGACGGCCCGCGACACGGAAGGTCGCGCCGGTCTGGCTGTCATAGACGTTGCCCGCGCTACGCGCGCCATAGCTCTGCCCGGTCAGGTAACCCGCGATCCACCAGCGCTTGTCATAATGCAGGGCGCCAAGGCTCATGCGCGCGTCACCGGCGGCGATGTTACGCACCATGTCGGTAATGGCGGGGCGTTCCATCATTTCGAATTCGTTCGAGCTTTCGGAATCTTCTTCCGTCACGCGCGGCTGGAAATAACCGGCGGTGATGATGGTGTTGTGGAACCCGGCATAATTCAGGTTGGCCTCATACAGCGTGGCCGAACCGTCGTGACTGCTGGAGCCGAAATCCGGCGTGATGTTGGCGATCCAGTTCTTGTAACGGAACGAGATGGGAATACGCAGCCGGCGGGCGTTTTCGGTCAGGCCCGCGAAATCGCCCTTGCTCTCGCCCCGGCGCGGGGACATGCCCATGAAACCGCCAATATCTTCATGAAACGCCAGACCGATGGACATGGCGTACATCCCGTCCTCGGTGGAAATGGTGGGACGCCCGCCGGGGAAACCAACCACCATGCCACCCATGTGCAGGGCTTCTTCCTTCTCCGTCGCCGCGCGGAAGGATGCCCATGAGGATGAAACGCCACGATCCGATGGCGGGGTGCCGAGATCCGCCTTGTGCAGCACGTTCATCGTATTCGCGCTGTCATCACCGATGCGGATGTCACGGGCGTAGCTGTCCGGCAGGGGCTGGCCCTTGACGGCCGCGACGCGGCGGGCCTGCG
>NZ_BAIO01000180.1 GCF_000613305.1 Komagataeibacter kakiaceti JCM 25156 | reverse complement strand
TGGCCATTACCAATACCGCACTCGATGCGCTGGGTGTCGGAATCAGCATGACGCAGCCCTTGCTAAAGACAGCAAACGGACCGAAATCATGACAGCTATGAAACATGTCCTGAAAACCACTTCGCTGGCGCTCTGCGCCGGACTTATGGCGGCACCGGTTATTCCGGCTGTCCTTCCCATTCCCGCGGCCCAGGCCGCCAGCGCGAGCGACGCGCAGGTACAGGAGCCGATCAAGGCACTGTACGCGGCCCTTGACCGCGTTCAGGCCAAGGGCAGCGGTTCCTTTGACCAGCGCGCCCAGATGCTGGCCCCCGCCATCGACCATGCCTATAACATAGAAGCCGTGCTCGCCTCCTCCGTCGGGCCGCGCTATGCCGGGCTGCCCGATGACCAGAAGCAGGCCCTGCTGGCCACATTCCGCCAGTTCACCATCGCCCGCTATGTTTCCAGCTTCAAGCCGGGCAGCGACGCGCGCTTCACCATCGAGCCGGGCGTGACCCCTTCCCCCGTTGGCGACGACCGGATTGTTATAACGCATATCGGCTCCTCGGATGACCCGAGCGGCACGGAAATCAATTACGTGATGCGCTCCGGCGCGAAGGGCTGGCAGATCGTCGATGTGCTGCTCAACGCCCATATCAGCCAGGTCGCGGCGCAGCGTGCCGATTTCAGTTCCGCGCTGGCCAGCGGGAATGTGCAGAAACTCACAAATCTGCTACAGAAAAAAATCAAGGCGTTCTCGGAAGACTGATATCGTACTTCCCCGATACCCTTTTATGATTCGCACCATGCGCGGGACCTTGCCGGAAAGATAATGTCTGTTTTCAACGCTCTTGTTTCACCCGCCGGACTGGCCGCAACCATTGCGGCCGCCGGGTGCATGCAGGCAGCGCTAGGCACTTTTCTGGTCTCGCGTTTCCGCTGGCAGGAAAAACGGGTGGACCGGTCGGTGCCTATGCCACCGGTCTCCGTGCTCAAGCCCCTGCACGGCAACGAACCCCTGCTGGAGGAAGCTCTGGAGAGCTTCTGCACGCAGGACTATCCGCAGATGCAGATCATCTTTGGCGTGCAGGCGGAGGAAGACGCCGCCATTCCCATCGTGCGCCGCCTGATGGAACGCCACCCCGATGTACAGATGGAACTGGTGATTGACCCCACCTTCCATGGCGTCAACCGCAAGATCGGCAACCTGATCAACATCATGACCCGCGTGAAGCACGACGTGCTGGTCATTTCCGACTCCGACATTCACGTCGCCCCCGACTACCTGCGCCATGTGGTCGGCGCGCTGGTGCCGTCCGATGTCGGGCTGGTCACCACGCTTTATGCCGGGCTTCCGGCCTCCCCCACCGTGCCGCGCCTGCTGGCCGCATGCCAGATCAACCACAACTTCCTGCCCGGCGTCATGCTGTCGCGCTATCTCGGGCGGCAGGACTGCCTCGGGGCGACCATGGCCCTGCGCCGGTCCATGCTGGACGAGATCGGCGGGCTTGAAGCCTGGTGCCCCATGTGGCCGATGACGCGATCCTTGGCCGCTATGTGCGTGACCGTGGCAAGGATATCGCCATCGCCGCGTGCATGACATGGACCACGGTGGGCGAGACGGCGATGCGTGAGGTGCTGGCGCATGAACTGCGCTGGGGCCGGACCGTCAAGACGCTGGAGCCGGTTGGCTATGCCGCCTCGGCCATCCAGTTGCCCCTGTTCTGGGCCACCGTGGCCGTGTTGCTGGCGCCACATGCGGCATGGACATGGTTTTTCTTTCTTGGTGCCTGGGGGTGGCGGGCGGTATGTTCGCTCATCCTGGACCGGGCGCTGGCGCAACGCAGCCTGCTGCCGTTACTGCTCCTGCCGCTGCGCGACTGGATATCGGCCGCGGTCATGGTGGGCAGCGTTACGGGCACCCGGGTTGCCTGGCGCGGACAGACGATGCATGTCACACCGCATTCAGTTATGACATCACGATCCCAGCCGGCTTCCCCCGGTGACTGATCCACCGCTGGCAGGTTGAACTGCTGTAGAATACCACCTTGTCATCAATAAGAACGGGTCATAAGGGAACCCCGTTCCCCGCCAGAACCCGAGGATACGCGTAGCATGATGAAAACCCTGTTTCTCCAGCCGCCTTCGTTTGACGGATTCGATGGCGGGGCCGGCTCCCGCTATCAGCCAAGCGGGAAATCAAGTCGTTCTGGTATCCGACATGGCTGGCGCAGCCCGCGGCGATGGTCGAGGGTAGCCGCCTGATCGACGCGCCGCCCGCACGCATGGGCATGGAGCCGATTCTGGAAGACGTGCGCAACCGCGATCTCGTCATCATGCACACCTCCACCCCGTCCTTCGCGTCGGATGTGCGCGTGGCCCAGATGCTCAAGGACGCGAACCCGAACGTCAAGATCGGCATGGTCGGCGCGAAAGTGGCCGTCCAGCCGGAGGAAAGCCTGCTCAACGCCCCGCCGGTCGATTTCGTGGCGCGCAACGAGTTCGACTTCACCATCAAGGAGATGGCCGAAGGCCGCGACTGGAAGGATGTTGACGGCATTTCGTGGCGCAACAGCGAGGGCGTGATCGTCCATAACCGCGACCGCGCCATGATCGAGGACATGGACAGCCTGCCGTTCGTGACCGAGGTGTACAAGCGTGATCTCAAGATCGAGGATTACTTCATCGGCTACCTCATGCACCCCTACATCTCGATCTATACGGGTCGTGGGTGCAAGTCGCGCTGCACGTTCTGCCTGTGGCCGCAGACGGTGGGCGGCCATCATTACCGTACCCGCAGCCCCGAGCATGTGGCGGCCGAAATCCGGCTGGCGAAGCAGTATTTCCCGCAGGTGAAGGAATTCTTCTTCGACGACGACACCTTCACCGATGACCTGCCGCGCGCTGAAGCGATCGCCAAGGAACTGGGCAAGCTGGGCGTGACGTGGTCGTGCAACGCGAAGGCCAATGTGCCCCGCAAGACGCTGGAAGTGCTGAAGGCGAACGGCCTGCGCCTGCTGCTGGTCGGTTACGAGAGCGGCAACCAGCAGATCCTGCACAACATCAAGAAGGGCCTGCGCGTCGAGACCGCGCGTGAGTTCACCAAGAACTGCCACGAACTCGGCATAAAGATCCATGGCACCTTCATCCTCGGCCTGCCGGGCGAGACGAAGGAAACCATTCAGGAAACCATCAAGTTCGCGACCGAGATCAACCCGCACACGCTTCAGGTCTCGCTCGCCGCGCCCTATCCCGGCACGTTCCTGCACCAGCAGCGACCGAGAATGGCTGGCTGGATGAAAAGAACGCCGAACTGCTGGATGAAAACGGCGTGCAGATCGCGCCGCTCCACTATCCGCACCTCTCGCACACGGAAATTTTCCAGAGTGTGGAAGAATTCTACCGGAAGTTCTACTTCCGCGCGCCCAAGATCGCCTCGATCGTGAACGAGATGGTCCGTTCCCCGCAGATGATGAAGCGCCGCCTGCGCGAAGGGGTGGAGTTCTTCCAGTTCCTGCGCGAACGCCGCGCCGCCTGATCGGGCCACGCCCCCTGTGCCGGAACCTTCGGGTTCCGGCATTTGTTTTTTTTAGCCATCCGGTTTTCCAGCATGAAGCGCGTCATCATATCCGCCGATGACTTCGGCCTGTCCGAGGAAGTCAACGAAGCTATCGAGATCGCCCATCGGGATGGTTTGCTGTCAACCGCCAGCCTTATGGTGGCAGGCCCCGCCACGGCCGATGCCGTGCGTCGCGCCAGGAAACTGCCGGACCTGCGGGTGGGGCTGCACCTTGTCGCGATCGAGGGACCGGCCACCCTGCCACCTGCCGAGATTCCGCTGCTGGTGCCGCAGGACGGGCAGTTCCCCTCCGACCAGTTGAAGCTGGGTGTTGAATATTTCTTCCGCCCCGCCGTGCGGCGCGAACTCGCCGCCGAGATCGAGGCCCAGTTCCGCGCCTTTGCCGCCACGGGTCTGGCGCTGGATCACGCCAACGCCCACAAGCACATGCACCTGCACCCCACCGTGGGGCGCTACCTGATCGAGAGTGGGCTGCGCCACGGCCTGCGCGCGGTGCGCGTACCGCTGGAACCGCCCGAACCGCTTTACGCCGCCGGAACCTACACCGATACGCTGGGCGACGCGGCGCTGCGGCGCTGGACG
>NZ_BAIO01000181.1 GCF_000613305.1 Komagataeibacter kakiaceti JCM 25156 | reverse complement strand
GGGCGTGCGGCGGCGGGCTGGGTCGCCCTTGGGCACGAACCAGCCCGCGTTTCCACCCCCTGACGCGCCCTGAGCGTGCGCGCCCGGTACGACCAGAGTTCCCCACCCGAGCAGAGCGGTTGCGGCAAGCAGACGGATGCCGGATTTACGCAACATTATCACCTCAGAATTGTTGGCCGAAGCCAAAGCGGAGCAACTGCGTCCTGTCATGTTCCTGACGGACCAGCGGAACGCCCAGATCGATATTCACGAGCCCGAACGGACTTTTCCACGCAATGCCGACACCGGTCGAGACACGCGGCGTGAGTGTATCACCATAGACAGGAGTATATTTGGGCCAGTCTTTCATGGATGTATAGCGGTTACGCACGCGCAGGCCATCCAGACCGCCCATATCCACGAAATAACGCCCGCTCAGCCCCATGGCGGACGCAAACGGGATGGGGAAATGCACCGTGGCCGAAGCGGTATAGAGGAACCGGCCACCGAGGAAATCCTCCTGCGAGTGCATGGGGTTCCCGTCACGCGCGGAAATGGCCATGCTTCGCGGCCCGACACCACCATCCATGAACCCGCGCAGCGTGGTGCCGCCAAGGTAGAAGTTATCGATGATGTCGCTGCGGCCACCGCCCCAGTTCATGATGTCACCCACGCCGCCACGCATTTCCACCGTCCAGTCATGGTTGCCCATGATGCTGTCGAGCGGAACATAATAGGCCGCGTCCACCTTGCCGCGCAGGTAACGCTCGTTCCCCCCGATACCGGCGAAGTCACCCCCCACACGCACCACGAACCCCTTGTGCGGCTGCTGGCGCCGGTCACGCGTATCGTAGGTCAGGGTGGTGCTGAGCTGCGACAGCAGCGACCAGCCCGCCTGATCCAGAACGTAATAGGACGAATCCGACCATGTATCGCCCACGTTACGATCGGTGAGCGTATAGCTCCACGATTGCGACAGGTGGTTGTTATAGGAATACCCCATACGCAGCGTGATGCCGTACCGCCCTTCCGAATAGCTCTGGTAGGTCATGTAACGGTTCTGGATACCAAACAGATCCACGCCCGCCACAAGGTTGCGGTTGAGGAAGTAGGGATCGGTCAGCGAGATGTCGGCCTGATCTTCATAATACGCGGCGGTGCCGGTAAAGCCCGCGTCTATGCCGGTGCCCAGCAGGTTATGCTGCTTGAGGCCAAGGTTGCCCAGCACGCCGGCATCGGTCGAATAGCCGCCACCCAGCGAGAATTCGCCCGTCGGCTTTTCCACCACATCGGCCGAGATGTTGACCTTGTCCGGCGCGGAGCCGGGGGTCTGGTCGATCGCGACGGTCTTGAAGAACCCCAGATCCTCCAGGATCATCTTGGAATATTTACGGTCCAGCGGCGTGTACGGGTCGCCTTCGGCCATGGGTAGCTGGCGGCGGATCACCTTGTCCTGCGTGATCGTGTTGCCGTTGATGTCAATGCGCTCGACATACATGCGCGGGCCTTCGCTTATGTCGAACAGAAGGTTGACCGTGCGCTTTTCCGGGTTGCGGGCGATTTCGGGGTGGACCATGGCGAAGGGATAGCCCTTGCCCTGCAGCAGTTCCTGCATGTTGGTGGCGTTATGCTCGATCGCGCTGCCATCGTACCACTGGTTGTGGAACAGGGTGATGTATTTGCGCATTGACGCCGCCGTGACATGGCGCAGGGATGAGCGCACATCCATCTTGTTCAGGCGGTAACGCGGCCCCTCCTCCATCGTGTAGGTGATGTAGAAGGACTTGCGGTCGGGGGAGAGTTCACCCGTGGCGTTCTTGATCTGGAAATCCACGAAGCCGTTCTTCAG
Organism: Komagataeibacter kakiaceti JCM 25156; assembly: GCF_000613305.1. The sequence goes on along the minus strand of NZ_BAIO01000181.1, from coordinate 2,316 downwards.
GTAGAAACGGTGCAGCAGTTCGGCGTCGTATTTGATCCGCTCGGGGCTGTACTGGTCGCTGGAGGCGAAGAAGCGGTACCACGCCGTCTCCTTCGAGGAGACGATGCCGGACAGCCGCGCGCTGCTGAAGGCGTGGTTCCCGACGAAGGTGACCTTCTTGATCAGGGTCTTCTGCGCTTCGTTGATATGGAAGATCACGTCCACGCGGTTATGCGCGAGCCGGATGATCTGCGGCGTGACGGTGGCGGCGTAACGCGCCTTTTCCGCATAGACGGCAAGGATCTTCTGCCGGTCGGCCGAGATGCCCTGCGGGGAATAGACCGCGCGCGGACGCAGTGAGATGACCTTGGTCAGGTCCTCATCCTTGGCGGCGTGATTGCCCTCGAACACGATGCGGTTGACGATGGGATTTTCAACCACGTGCACTTCCAGCACGTTGCCCAGACGCTTCAGCGTCACGTCATGGAACAGGCCCGTGGCGTAAAGCGTCTTGAGCGAACGGTCGAGCAGATCCTGATTGAAGCGGTCACCGGGCTGGACAACCATGTAGGACAGGATGGTGCTGGTTTCGATCCGGCTGTTGCCCTTGATGTCCACGGCCTCGATCGGGTCTTCGAGCGGCGGCGGCTTGATGGCCTCGACCTCCGGCTCCTGCGGCTGTTCCGCATCGCCTGGCGCCATGTCCCCGCTGAATGGTGTGTTCTGTGCCGCTTCATCCTGTGCGTAGGCACTGGCTGTCCAGAACAGCGGCACAACGCAGACAGACGCAAGCAGCGCTGAACGTTTACTCGACAAAATCGCTATTCCTCACCACTCGGCATGCGGATCAGCCATGCATTAAGACCGGATGGAGGGCCGGCTCCCTTCCTGTCATGTATCAGCCTTCGTGGCGGACCTATCCGATATTCGCCGCGATGTGCAAGTAATTGTGTCACGCGGGGTACCTTAGCCCTGTCCCGCGCGTGAGGCGAGCCACTGAAACAGCCCGAAATGTGACAGATCGTTAAATGTCGAGAACAGGAACAGCCCGGCAACAAGCGCGAACCCGGCCTGGAAGCTGACTTCCTGCACGCGGCGCGAAACCGGCCGCCCCAGAATGGCTTCAAATATGTAAAACACCAGCCGCCCGCCATCCAGAATCGGCACCGGGAACAGGTTGATCAGCCCCAGGTTGATCGAGAGCAGGGCCATGAACGAGACCAGGCTGGACAGGCCGTACTGCGCCACCTGCCCCGACATCTGCGCAATGCGCAGCGGGCCGCCGAGATCCTTCGTGCTGTGCTGGCCGGAAATCATCTGCCACAGCCCGTCCAGCGTCTGGACCGAGACATGCCACGTCTCTTTCACCGCCGAGACGAAAGCCTGCGGCAGCGGCTGCGGCTTGCCCATTTCAGCGGCGAAGGAAACGCCGATCTGCCCATGCGGGGCCGCGCCCTTTTCCGCCACGCTGCCGATATGGACCGGCAGCGTCGTGTCTGCCCCATTGCGGTGAACCGTAAGCGTGGTCTCGGCCCCCGCCTGCCCGCTGACGAACGACTGGAGATCGGCCACGTCACGCACCGTATGCGCGCCGACGCGGATGATCTCGTCACCCTTTTCCACGCCCGCGCTGGCAGCGGCGCTGCCGGGCAGCACCTGCGCCACCTGATTGAGGACATGCGGCTGCCCCGCCATGGCGAACAGCCCGGTGAACAGGACAATGGCCAGAAGGAAGTTGAAGACCGGCCCCGCCACGATCACGATCGCCCGGGACAGGACCGGCTTGTCATGAAAGGTCCGGCCCGGCTGCCAGGCGGCTTTCTGTTCCTCGGTCGCGTCTTCCGGTCCCTCGAATCCATGCGGGCGGACATAGCCGCCCAGCGGCACGGGGCACAGACGCCATTCCGTTCCCACGCTGTCATGCCAGCGCAGCAGCGGACGGCCGAAACCGATCGAGAACACCTCCACATGCACGCCACGCCAGCGTGCGGCAAGGTAGTGACCAAGCTCGTGAATGAAAACCAGAACCCCCAGAACCAGGGAAAAGGCCAGAACAGTCCGGATCAGATCATGCATGGTCGCTACGCTATCTCCCGATGGCCCGAAAGACCATCCAGAATCATTCAGGCCGCGCGCGCAACCGTGCGAAGGCGGGCGACACGACGGGCCTCATGGTCCCAGTGCAGCACTTCCTCCAGCGTGTCGGCCCGCTGCGCGCCCAGTGATTGCATCACATCCTCGACAATCCGCGCAATATCCAGGAACCCGATTTCGCGCTTGAGAAAGGCCTCCACCGCGATTTCGTTCGCACCCGACAGGATGGCGGGCGCGGCCCCG
>NZ_BAIO01000182.1 GCF_000613305.1 Komagataeibacter kakiaceti JCM 25156 | reverse complement strand
GCACCCGGCGTACCGGCGCCCCGCCGCTGCCAGCGCAACGCGGCCGGTCATCCCCATCCGGCCCGATGATGACCAGCGGGCGATGCGTGCCGCTGCGCGCATGGGCGGCGATCAGGCGTTCAATGTTCTTGCGCGCCTCGACCCGGCCCACGACAACGAAACAGCCCGGCTCGGCAACGGGGGGGGGCCTGCCGGATGGCGGGCAGGAGTGACGCCGGAATATCGACAAGCTGGTAGAGATTGACCACCCGCCCGGCGGGAAGGGAAAAATGGGCCAGTATGTCCTGCCGCGTGGTTTCGGATACGGTCACCACCACATCCATGGTCGCGAACAGGGCATTCAGCGTGGCGCGGAAACGACGGCTGTCAATGCCGGTCAGGTCCGGGTTGATCAGGGGGATCAGGTCATGAACCGTAGTGACGTTCAGCGCGCCCTCCAGCCGTAGCGGCAGCGGGGATGTCCAGTGCATGACGGCGGGCGGCGTGGCGGCGCGCAGCGCCATCTGCCGGCCCCATGTGGCGTTACGGACATGCGCGATACGGTACACATCCGCGTGGAAGGGAGGCAGGGTCTCTTCCACCCGCAGCACGGGACGCAGGGCGCGGGCGAAACGGGCCAGCTTGCGGATCATCCCGCCCACGGGCGGCGGAGGCTGGCCGGGCGCATGGTCCAGCAGGCATGTCGCCCCGATTCCGGCCGCATTCAGGCTGTCCAGCAGGCCCTGCGCATAGGTTGCGATGCCGGTGCCGCCCTGCCTGCCGATATTGCGGCCATCAACAGACGGGAACGGAAGGGGGCCGGGTGGACGGATGGGACAACATCCCACCATTATCCATTGGAAATCTGGCAAATGAAAGAGAATGCGTCTATGGTGGAAATGCGTATCGTGTTCAGCTTTCCGCCAGCAGGGTTTCAATTTTTCATGGCAACTTTCTCCCTTCTGTAGCTATAGAGGCGGAAAAGTGGTCTTCAGACGGGGTACAATGTCAGCAGGAGATGTGTCATGATATTGGCTCGGTCTTATTAATGCCATGAATTGTGGAACAGGTTTAATACAGTCAAGAAATAATGCCCGTAGGAAATGGGAATATGGCGCATCAGCATAAATCGCATGATGAAGTTCCCGTCCGGCTGTTCCAGAACGAGATTCTTGAACGACTGACGCAGGTTTCCTTCCAGACCTTCCTGCTGGTCTGGATGGTGGTGCTGGCTGTCGTCCTGGCCGTGGACGCGCGGGCCAGCCGGTCGTTCACGGGGTTCGTGCTGAACACGGCGGGCGGCCTGGCAAGCTGGTTCGTGGTGGAATATCTGATCCACCGCTTCGTTTTCCATCTCCGCCTCGGTTCGGACATGGGCAAGAAGATGATCTTCCTGCTGCACGGCAACCATCACCTCCAGCCCAACCATCCGCTGCGCAACCTCATGCCGCTGAGTGTGTCCATCCCACTGGCGGCGGTGGTGTGGGGCACCGCCGTGCTATGCGCCGGCATGGCCACGGGGGGCAGCATCGCGGGCGGGTTCATTCTGGGCTATGTCTGCTATGACATCGTGCATTACGCCTGCCATCAGTTTCCCATGCGCCTTTCGGTGCTGCGTGCCATAAAAAAGCATCACATCCAGCATCATTGCGTGGAACCGGAAGCGAATTTTGCCATTACCGCCATTTTCCTCGACCGGGTATTCGGGACCAAACTGCACCGGGGTCACTGATCCCACGGCGCATGGCCGCCGCCACGTTTCCCGCATTCCCGTTTCGGTGTCTGGCAGACACCCAATGGGCGAAAATGAAACTACCCTGCCCCGGCAGGAAGACGGATTGGGACCAGCGCGGGAAGGATAACCGCCTCTTCATCGCGGCGGTCTTATGGTCGGCGTCCGTTCGGTGGAGCCCTGTTCCCAGCACGCCATCTTATCGAGAACTTCTTCTGCAGGCCCAAGGCGTTCAAACGCATCGCCATGCGAAGCAACAGGACAGGCAGGCCGTTTGCAGCATGATCTGTCCTGTCGCCGCAGTCATCAATCCAAGATAATTCCCAACTGGCCCTGAAAAAAGCTTCACCAAAAACTTACTCAGGTTTTTCAGGCGGTTCCTAACGTGTCGCGCGCGGGGCGGAACCCGGCTGGACCAGCCGGATGGCGCTGCACAGCATGCCCACGAAGGCGGCGGCCGAACCGAAGGCAAGGCAACTGCGCTCGGCGTCATGCGTAATCAGGCCGAAAGCCATGGCCACGCACATGGCCCCGGTGGCCTGCCCGCATTGCCGTGCGATCTGGATCATGCCCGATGCGCTGCCCGAGCGCCCGGGCGGGGCGGTGACCATCATGATACGGTTGTTCGGCGGCTGGAAAATGCCAAATCCCATGCCCGCCACCGTAATGCGCCAGGCGATGTCGAACCAGCCGGGCGCGGACGGCAGGAAATAGAGGGCCAGAAACCCGAGTCCGGTCACGAACAGCCCGACCGATGACAGGATGGCCGCCGAGACCCGGTCCGCCAGCCGGCTGATAAGGGGGGCAACCGCCATGATGCCAACCGGCCATGGCGTCATGAGCAGGCCGACAATGGCCGCCGGATAGTGAAACAGGGACTGGAGCGTAAACGGGAACGAGACCATGAACAGGTTCGAGGCGACAAAGCCGGAGAAGCCGACCACCGTTCCCATGCGGAAGGCGCGGATGCGCAGCATGTCGAGCGGGAACATGGGGTGCGCCTGCCCATGCTGGCGGCGCACCAGCAGCCAGCCCGCGATAACGCCGATCACGACCAGCACCACGACCCGGCTGGCCCCGGCATGATGCGCCACGGAATCTCCCGCCATGATCAGCGCGCCGAAGGCCAGTACATTGAGCAGCGCGCTTGGCGCGTCGAAGGAGCCGGGATTGACGGGCGTGCGCGGCAGCGACACCAGCGCCAGAACGAGCGCCGTCAGCCCCAGCGGAATGTTGATCAGGAACAGCCATGGCCATGTGGCGCAGGACAGGATGATGGAGGCGACGGTCGGCCCCGCTCCCACGCCCAGCGCCACCATCACGCCATTGAGCGCGATCCCGCGCCCGATGATGGCATGCGGATAGATGAAGCGGATCAGCGCGATGCTGACGCTCATGATGCACGCGCCCCCCACGCCCTGCACCGCGCGCGCCAGCGACAGGGCCAGCAGTGTGTGCGACAGCGCACAGAACACGGAGGCCACGGTGAACAGCGCCAGCCCGATCTGGCACAGCCGCGCGAACCCGATGCGCGTGCCAAGGGCCGCCATGGGCAGCAGCGAGACCACGCTGGCAAGCTGGTAGGAATTGACGATCCACACCGCCGAGGCGGGCGAAACATGGATGTCATCGGCAATGGTGGGCAGCGCCACGTTGGCGATGGCGTAATCCAGCAGCGCCAGCAGCACGGACAGCGCCACCGCCGTCATGGCCCGCGCGCGCGCCGCGCCGTGCAGGCCTTCGCCTTCGATCAGGACAGGTTTTGACTGGGGGGGCATGGCTACGGGCTTTTCGGACGGGGGGCGCTCTGTTCCGTGTGTGGAACGGTTACCGGCAGGCTGTCATGCGCCGCCCCATCCGCTCAGGGCGGGGCGGCGTGACGGAACGGGGTCAGCCCCGCGCCGACAGGGCGCGCTGGCCGATGTCATGGCGGTAGATGCCATCGGGCCAGTCGATCACCTTCACCGCCGCATAGGCGCGTTCACGCGCCTGGGCCAGCGTATCTCCCGTTGCGCAGACGGTGAGCACCCGCCCACCGGCGGCCACGATCTCGCCCTGGCTGTTCCGCTTCGTGCCCGCCTGGAACACCTGCACATCCGGCAGGGCGTCGGCGGCTTCGATGTTGCGGATCACGCCACCCGTAACGGGCTTGCCGGGGTAGCCGCGCGCCGCCATGACCACGCTGATCGAGGACCGGGTGGAAAAGCGGATGTCCGTCCGGTCAAGCCGACCCGCCGCCACGGCGGCCAGCGCCGCCAGCAGGTCGCTTTGCAGGCGGATCAGCAGGGCCTGGGCCTCCGGATCACCCAGGCGGACATTGTATTCAATCAGTTGCGGGCCGTCCTGTGTCAGCATGAGGCCCGCGAAGATGATGCCGGTAAACGGCGTGCCGCGCCGCGCCATCTCGCGCAGCATGGGGC
>NZ_BAIO01000183.1 GCF_000613305.1 Komagataeibacter kakiaceti JCM 25156 | reverse complement strand
GGCTTCGTCCTGTGCCGTGGTGTGGGCTTCGTCCCCGCCGGAGAGGTCCGCGTGGCGCGCCTCGAACAGGCGGACGGGATATTCCCCCCCGCGTGAGACGAATTCCTGCGATCCCGTCCCGTTTTCCCGAAAGCCGATGCGGCGCAGCACGGCGATGGAGGCATGGTTGTCATGCGCGGCGGAAGCCGTCAGCCGGTCCACCGGCAGGTTGGCCAGCGCCCATCGCGCCAGTCGCCCCGCCGTCGTGCTGGCCACCTTGCGGTTCCAGTGCGCCCGCCCCACCCAGTAGCCCAGCGTGCCGGAACGGTCCGCCGGGTTGATGCGCAGCCCGATGCAGCCGATCAGCGCATCGGGCTGTTCGGATTGCGGGCAGGTAATGGCGAAATGATAGGCTTCCCCCCGCCGGGACTGGTCGATGGTGGCGGCAATCCATTCCTCGGTCATGGACAGGGAATAGGGGAACGGGACGCGGCTGAGCATCCGCACCACGCTCCAGTCATTGATCAGCCTGTGCATGGTGCCCGCGTCGGTGGTGCGGACTTCACGCAGTCGGTAATCCCCGGCCTCCAGCATGAGACCGGGGTCGTGCCCCGCTGGCTGGCTCATGCGCCGCAAACACCCGTGGCCACCGGGGCCTCCGTATCCTGGTCCGCGGGCAGGCCGCATTCCTCCAGCAGGGCGCGCAGGCTGCAGATGACCGGGAAAATCTCCTGGTTCCGGTCGCCGCCCTGCTCACGCCATGCCGCCTGTTCCAGTTCCACGATCTCGCGGTCCTCGCGGAAAATCCGTTCGGTGAACGCCGTCAGGAACGGCCAGGCCAGATCCAGCAGGCCCGGAATGCCCGGCCGCCGGATCGAAAGCAGCCCGAACACCCGGTTGGTCAGCTCCGCCTCGTCCTGCGGGACGTAGGCGATCCACAGATCCATGACCGGCGCGTTGTCGGCCGTCTGGATGTGAAGGGTCTGGTAGGGATAGACGGTGCGGATGGTCATGACATCGCGAAAGGCGAATTTCTCGCTGTTGTCGCGCTTCTGGCCAAAGATCAGCGCTTCGCCCAGCGGCTGCTTGCCCCCGGTGCGCGCGAAGCTGTAGCGCGCCTCTACCATGCCCGGCCCGCGTTCCTGCCCCAGGAAGCGCGGTTTCATCTGCCCCATCTGCTTCATGTGCATGACTGATGGTTCATATCCATCAGGTTCTCGTGCATGAAACTGTAGTGACAGTGGACAAGCTGGCCGAAACGGCGGGTCTTGTAGGCCGGATTCGCCACTTCGGCCAGACGGGGCAGCGGGGTCGCGTCCGCCTTCGCCGCGTCACCGGGAAAGACGAAGATCAGGCCGTCAACTTCCCGCACCGGATAGGTCCGCACCCCGTTGGGCAGCTTGCCCTTGCCCAGATAGGGCACGTCGATGCAGCGGCCGGAACGGCCATAGGCCCAGCCATGGTAGCAGCACTGTACGGAGTCGCCCTTCACCACCCCCTGGCTGAGTGGCACCTGCCGGTGGGCGCAGCGGTCCTCCAGCGCGAAAATGCTGCCTCCCTCACGCGGGCGGACCAGGGCGATGGGCTGCCCGGCATAGCGGGTGCCGATGGTCTTGCCCGCCCTGAGTTCCCGCGACCAGGCGACGGGATACCAGAAATCGGGATTGGAGCGTATGCGGCGCAGATCCCGCCCGCCAGGCGCGGAAGGGGTCTGCATGCTGTCAGATGGTAACGACTGGTCCATTGGCTCTCTTGACTGTTAACAGGGCATGGCAGCCGATGCGCCATGGGGCGGGTGCGGAGTGCAAGGGGGGCATCTGGTTGCAACCGTATCCTGTCGCCATGGCGATATTAAGGATGTTTTTTACGGGCAGCGCAAATGGTTCGCATCATACTTGTTTTGTAACGCATGCCCGCCGCCCGCGTGTCCGCCGGGCTGACCCGCGTGCCCCGCATGGAGACGACGGGTCCGGCCCCGGCCCGCGCCTATGGCGTGGGGGACAGTTCCGCGCTCAGATCCTCGATGAACTGGAAGGCGACGCGCCCCGAACGCCCCCCGCGCGCAAGCGACCACGCATTGGCCCGGCGGGTCAGGTCCGCATCCGAAATCGGCAGGTTGCGTTCGCGCGCGTAGCCACGGACCATATCCATGAACGTATCCTGCGCGCAGTTATGGAATCCGATCCACAGGCCGAAACGGTCGGACAGCGAGACCTTTTCCTCCGTCGCTTCGGAGGTGTTGATGGCGGTCGAGCTTTCGTTCTCGATCATCTCGCGCGGCATGAGATGGCGGCGGTTGGACGTGGCGTAGAACAGCACGTTTTCCGGCCGCCCGGCGATGCCGCCATCCAGAACCGATTTCAGGGCCTTGTAATCCGCGTCCTCGCGCTCGAAGGACAGGTCATCGCAGAACACGATGAACCGGCGCGGGCTCTGGCGCAGCAGGGCCAGCAGTTCGGGCAGGGTGGCCAGATCCTCGCGCTGGATTTCGATCAGGGCCACCCGGCCCCTGCCGGGGGCCGCCGGTCTGCCATCCACCAGGTTGGCCTGCGCGTGCGCCGCCTTGACCAGCGAGGATTTGCCCATCCCGCGCGCGCCCCACAGCATCGCGTTATTGGCCGGCAGGCCACGGGCGAAGTGCAGCGTGTTGTCCAGTATCATCCGGCGCTGGCGCTCGATGCCCTGCAGCAGCCCCATCTCGACATGGGCACGTGGGGCACGGGGGTCAGGCGGCCAAGGGCGGGATGCCAGATGAAGGCATCCGCGCCGTCCAGCCCGGCAAGGGAGGGCGCGGGCGGGGAGAGTCGTTCAAGCGCCGCCGCGATACGTTCGAGAACGGGAAGGGAAGTGCTGTCCATCGTCGATCCTGATTCAGCATGACAGAAAACGGCGGCCGGTGGCCACCGGGTGATCCGGAGCGCGTTGGCCGGTTACAGCGGGCGAACGCCTTGACGGGAAACAGGCGAAAACTATGGTCCGCATGGCAAACCCGCAACCCGTTCCATCCCTTCTTGTGCCGGAAAGATACCAATGCCTTCGATTTTCAATGATTTACTGACCACCCCCGCCCATGCCCAGTCCGCTGGCGGCGGTTTTCTGAGCGCGGATGGCCTGATGGCGATGCTGCCCTATGTGGCCATGTTCGGCATTTTCTATTTCCTGCTCATCCGCCCGCAGCAGGTCAAGCAGAAGCAGTTGCGCAACCAGCTTTCCACCCTGCGCCGGGGCGACCGGGTGCTGACGGCGGGCGGCGTCATTGGCGTGGTGCAGAAGGTACAGCCGGATTCGAACGAGGTGGAGGTCGAGATCGCGCAGGGCGTGCGCGTGCTCGTGCTGCGTGACACCATAAGCTCGGTCATTACCAGCAGCGCCACCCCCGCCAATGACAGCGCGCCCGAAAAGCCCGCGAAGAAGGCGTAAGCCGCCACCCGGACCACTTCCCCCGCATTCGCCCCGCCCGCGGGTGAACTTCCCCCGCGCTGTGCCGTTCTGTGCCTAAAGCAGGAGAAGGCATAATGCAGAGGCAGCCCGGCATTACGCACACCAGCCCGGCCACGCGGCATGGTCCGGCCATACGCGGGCGCGCCGGGCTGATCGGGGGGCTGGCCGCACTGTCGGGCATCCTGTTCGGGCTTGATACCGGGGTCATGTCCGGCGCGCTGGACCTGATCACGCAGGAATTCGTCCTGTCGGATTTCCAGCGCGAATCCCTGGTGGCCATCATGCTTATGGGCGCGGCGCTGGGCGTGCTGTGCGCGGCGTGGCTGTCCCACGCATGGGGGCGCAAGCGCACGCTGGTCCTGACGGCGGGGCTGTTCGTGATCGGCCCGCTGCTGTGCGCCGAAGCCTCGTCGTATCACATGCTCATGCTCGCCCGCCTGCTGCTGGGGGTGGCGACGGGGGCGACCACCTTCGTCACCCCGCTCTATATTGCCGAAATTGCTGATTCAGGCCGCCGTGGCGCGATGATCCTGGGCTACCAGCTCATGATCTCGCTGGGGCTGCTTTCGGCCTTCGTGTCCGACGGGCTGTTCTCCTATTTCGGGGTGTGGCGGTGGATGCTGGGCATTGTCGGCTTTCCGGGGCTGGTGTTCATGATGGGGGTGCTGTTCCTGCCCCCCAGCCCGCGCTGGCTGCTGGCGCAGGGGCGCGAGCGTGAC
>NZ_BAIO01000184.1 GCF_000613305.1 Komagataeibacter kakiaceti JCM 25156 | reverse complement strand
CATCACGTTCTAGATCACTGCCTGAAAATCAGGGAAGTCCGGGCGCGCCTTTATTTAAGGCGGTGCTTCCTGATCGCGCGCGGCGCGGTCATCAAGCGGCGTGACCCGCAGGTTTGTAAATTCGGCGTCCCCACCCTCGGCAAAGGCGATGACATGATCGGCCTCCGCCGGGGGGAAAATCAGATCCGTAATGACGACCGAGCCTTCCAGCGCCAGAACCTCGACGGAATTGCGATCCACGATAATATGGGCCGACACATCCGCCGTATGCGGCATGTTGACACTATGCCATTGGCTGAAATGCTGGGAAAAATCCGTCCGCCCCGAGCGGGATCGGTCCACCGACAGGGTATGATGCTCAAAATCATAGGCAATCCGCGTGCCCGTTTTCTCGTCCGGCGATGCGCGCAGGATGACACCGGCGGCGCGGGCACCCCTGCCATGGATTTCCAGCCTGATATCCAGCACCTCGCCGCGTGTGTTTCCGGGCAGGAGCCGCCGCTCCGTGGAAAGGCGCATCGCGTTGAATGAATGGCCCCGGTGGCTGGCCACCCATGCGGTGTAATGGGCATCGGGCGCGAAGCAGAGCCGGGGGCGGTTATTGATGGTTTTCAGCGCGACCGTCATGGGCAGGGTCATCTGGCCTTTCCATGGTTCGGTCGGAACCGTGCCCGCATAGTCCCAGTTATTCATCCAGCCAATGGTCAGCGGCGTGCTGGCGGGCAGGTTGGAGAACAGCATGGCCGCGTAATGGTCCGCCCCGTGATCGACCCAGTCATAGGATGAAGGATCCGATCCATCCGGCGGCAGGTTCTCCGCATGGAATGTCCGGCCATCGAACGATCCGACAAAATAGGCGGTCCCCGATCCCCCCGCGATGCTCCACGGGTTTACGCCGATCATCATGATCCATTTCCGTTGCGCCGGATCGCCATCCAGTGGCAGGGCGAACAGGGTCGGCATTTCCCACAGCATGCCGGGGCGTATGAACCCCGCCGGGCCAAAATCGCTCAGGAATGTCCAGTCGATCAGGTTATCCGACCTGTAAAGCTTGATGACGGGCGCATCCGCCACGACCGTTGTCATGACCCAGTAACCTCCCGGCTCGTACCAGCTTACGCCGGGGTCACGAAACTGCATTGAATCGGGGGAAAGTGTCAGCACCGGGTCTTTGCGGTAGGCCCGCCATGTGGAGCCGCCATCAAGGCTGTAGGACAGGGACTGCGCCTGAATACCCGCTTCATGGCCGCTGCCAGCCTTGAACACGCTGGTGTAAAGCGCCACCATTGCCGGGTTTTCCGGTGTGCCCAGCCCGGATGTATTCCTGCTGTCAATCACGACCGAGCCGGAAAAAATATCCCTGTCATGTCCCGACGCATGGCGACGTCATGTTCCTGCCAGTGCAGCAGGTCCGTGCTGGTGGCGTGCCCCCAGGACATATTGCCCCATTCCGCCGCCATGGGATTGTACTGATAGAAAAGATGATAGACCCCCTTATAAAAGACAGGTCCATTCGGGTCATTCATCCAGTATTTATGTGGTGTATAATGTAATGACGGACGCCACTGGGGCGTTCCACCCGGTTGCGCCACATCCTGTGCGGCGCGGGCTTTCTGCGCTGCCATACCTGATCCCGTCATTGCAGCGCAGAAAAGAGACAATCCCATCATCCATTTCTTTATCAATGACTATACCCGATCATTTCAAATTCCTTATTGCCCCACCGATGCAAGAGCGACAAGGGGATTGGTCACGCTGGAATCATTGCCTGAACGCAGGTCCTGCAGAAAGGCGACGATATCCACATCAGCCCTGTTCGCGGGGATATTGCCATACCCACCCAGGCCATTATTCCCGTAAGCGAGGTTGATGGCGGTGTTCGCGCCATTGATGTTGATCTGGACCGTAGGTGAAAGCGCGCCGCCACGGCGGTTTTCAACCGTATCGATAAACGATTCCACCAGTCCGCCCGGCATCACGTAATGCGAATACGACTGGAATGCGCGCGGGTTCTGCAGGGGGTTGGGGTCGAAATCGGAACCCGCGGCCTGGTTCAGGTCGGTCGGGTTGCCCAGCACCAGCCCGCTGCCCCAGTTCAAAGGCTGGTAATCACTGCGCACACCGTTGCCCACGAACCCGTACGAGCCATCCGGCCCGTCAATCCCGGCGGCAAAGGTGGTGCGGTGGCTTATGGTAAAGAGATAGTATTTACCATCCTTGATATATATCTGCGGCCGTTCGGTCTGGTCATTGACGCAGTTACCGGAAATAAGGGGCGGCAGGAATCGCCATTTGCTCAATGACTTGTTCAGGGCCACCGCAAGCCCGATATTGGCTTTCTGGTAGGTCGCCCCCGAATTCAGCACATCATCAAGATTTTCGGCATATGGATCGCCCGAACGGTAGCCCAGATCGGCTGCCGTGCAGTCACGCGCGCCCCGCTCACCCGCCGTATTCCCTTCAAACACCATGAAGGTGTAACCGGGATGGGCCGGATCCTCGAAAGTAAACGGATCGCGGAAGGAATAGAACTCGTTCTGCTGCCCGGTCTGGTAATAAACCCCATCGGGCTGCAATAGCGGTGTATGGTTATTGAAACCGGTAAACCATACATGCTTCAGGTCCGAATGGATGGTGCCATTCGCCTTTGAAATAATGGCGACAGGTGGCGTAATATTTGTGCCATCCGCCGTGCGGTTGAAGCCCAGCGCCGTATAGAACACGCTTACGTGGTTGTCGCCCGCGCGCACCAGTCGGGTCGAGCCGGACCATTCCGCGTTATTCGTCAGGGTTGTCGAGCCGAACACCTTTACGCTGGACCCATCGGGGAACAGGTGGCCGCCGTAAATCCAGCCGCCATTGCGTGGCCGCAGCGCGGCGGGAATTCCCGCCCGGCGATAGAAAAAGCCGATGCGGGCATGCACATGCCGGTCATCGAACGTGTAGCCCGCATTGGGGTCGGCCGTCAGCGAAAAGATGACTTCCCAGCCGTTATAGCTGAACTGATTGGCCTTTGCGTCAATCAGTGTCCATGTATCCCATACCCATACATCGGGGTTGGTCTGGGGGAAATCGGCGGGAATGGAGGGCATTGTCAGGCGGGCAGGCAGGGAGTTGCCGCCCGTGGGGTTGGTCAGGCTGGATCGCGCCTGATCTGGCGCGCATCGGCGCGGGTCCAGCGCGATGTAAATGTATCAAACGGGCTGTAGGCCTGCTGGGTGTGTACCGTAGGCAGGGGATAACCCGAAACACCCGTACTGGTGGTCTGGGCCTTCGCCACGACCATGCCGGCCGTCATGGTGGCCGACAGCACGCCCGCACCGAGCAGGAGCCATCGCCTTTTTCGCGAATATTTGCTGGAACGGAAGGGATATTCCTTATCCGTGGCGGATTTCTTATCTGTAATTTCCATTTTACGTCCTCCGGCATCAGGCACGTCCTGCCTTCGGACACATGGCCGAAAGAACAGGTTCAGGGATCCGACGTTACTTTTGAAAACACACTATATTTCCCAGGATTCATTCAACATCTTCAGAAGATGAAGCATTTGTCGCGCTCGATGCCATTTTTCCGGAAGATGTCATCTTCCGTCGCAATGCCTGGTACATCAGATAGCGCTCGCTGCTCGAACGGGAGGAGATCTGCCAAGTTTCTTTATTGTAAAAATATTTTTCACAAATGTATTGGCCATATTACCGGATCAGTAATCGTCCGGCCTGTTCCATTGCAGAATGCGCACCGGGGAAGCGTCCCCCCCCGCCACCTGTGTCGTTATGACCGCATGACGCAGCGCGCGCGTGCCCGATATGTCGGTCACGATCACATCTATCCCCACAATGCCCTGGCTGCGGGCCTCGTCATCCGGGGTGGGCGTCCCACCTGCCATGGCCAGCGCCTGCCTTACCACCGGCCCGGCAAGAGGGTACGGGGTCCGCATCCCAGTACACGCTCACAAAAGGCAGGATCTGCCCGGCAAGCGCGGGCGTCATGCCCAGCACAAGGGCTATTTCCCCATTCGTCTGGAACGGAGCCCCTGGTGGCCCGTAATCCAGTCCGGCGGCGGCGTAGGCGGCGGCACTCCCGGCGGGCGGTGCCTCGCCCTGCTGGAGCGGAAAGCGCCATGCGCGGATA
>NZ_BAIO01000185.1 GCF_000613305.1 Komagataeibacter kakiaceti JCM 25156 | reverse complement strand
CCGCGCGCGTCGGCAAAATCTGCGTCCCCGCCAGAGTCCCCAGTTGGGACGGCGGCGCATCGACGCACGACAACGCCCGCCCCGGACTGGGTCCGGACGACGCTCACGGTAAGCGGTCCGGTGGACGCGGTAGCCCGGTTCCGGGCGGCGGCTCAGGGCCCGGGGATCATCCCCTGGCAGGTGGATTTTGACTACGAACAGGCGCGCCTGCTGACGCCGATGGCGGGGAAGGGGGCGCAGGCGGTGACGCTGGCCCGGCTGCTGCGCCAGGCATCCGAACGCCTGCATCGGATTGCCCTGTCGCATCAGGCCGCAGGCACGCCGTCATGCGCGTTTGACCTGCACCGGCTGGTGCCGGTTCCAGGTTCCATTCTAGAAGCCGGGTCGGACTCCCGCACGGCGGTGGTCTGGCTGCAGGCGCATTGGGGCACGTTGCTGCCGTTGCGCCGGGTTGAGGTCGAAGCTGTGCGCGACCAACGCGCCCGCCGCAGCGCCCGGCTGGTCTACCGCTTCTGGTCGGCGGAATGGACGCCATGGCAGGCGCTGGAGCGGGTGCGGACGGACTGGCCAGAGCTGGTGTTCGACATCCAGCCGCAATACGCGCGCGCTGACGCTGGAGAGACTGCCGATGCATCTGGATGAGGACGAAGACTGGGGTGCTCCGCCACGTCGGCTGCCGCGCCCGGCGGTGCCCGAGTTCCATGTCGAGGGGTTTGACGGGCCGCTGGATCTACTGCTGGACCTGGCGGAACGGCAGCGTCTGGATCTGGGTGTGCTATCCATCGCGGACCTGGCGGCCCAGTTTGTCGCTGAGGCGGAGCGGCTGTCCCAGACGACGCCGCTCATGCAGCGCGCGGACTGGGTGATCTGGATCGCCCGGCTGGTGTTCCTGCGCTCGCGGCGGCTGTTTGCGACGCAGACGGAAAAACAGCTTGCCGAAAATGAGGCGCGCCGGACGGTCGGCCAGATCGAGCAGCTGCTGGAGATGCGCGCGGCGGCGGACTGGCTGGAGGGTAGGCCACAACTTGGCGTGTCAGTTTTCGCGCGGGGCGGGCCACGTGCGGATAGCAGTGTTTCTGCACGGCAGGGGACGTATTTCAGTCTGATGGAAGCCTGCCTGAATGTGCTTGAGCAGGAACTTTCGCGAGTTGAGATTTCTGTTCCTGTTTATCGGATCAATGTGCCTGCATATTGGCGTGTGACAGATGCGCTGGCTCTTGTCCGCGAAAAAATAGCGAACGGGACCTTCCGCAATATATGGGAAGAGTGCATACCCCCGATGGATTTAAGCGGGCCGGACAGGACTATTGATCGTCGAGCGGCTGTAGCTGCGACATTTGTGGCTGGGCTGGAACTGGTGCGGCAGGGAAATGCATCGATCGATACGGTTGTGTTTCCCATGGCTTGATGTGTAGCGATTGCAGACTCTTTGGAATGAGCGGGACAGCGCACGATGGAATGGTATGCACGGCAGCCGAAGGCAGCACAAGCGCAGAGATATACACCGCTCTGCAACGTAGCGGAAGCCTTTTCCCTTTTCTAGAGAATTTCCTGGCTTTCGTTGTATCCTATGACCTCAAAGAGGTCGGCATCTGGGGCAATAGTGCCGCATTGACAATATGTTGCTGTCCGAACTGTACCGTCGCCTCAAGCTGCGCGTGTCGTGGCAGTTCTTCAATGACCGTTGCTTCCGACTACTCACTCTCTGATGGCCACCTGAAAGAGATCGAGAATATCTTCGAGTGCGAAGATTCCATGAAGATTCATCCTGGCAGCTTCCGATAGTTTTGGAATGGCACGTTCGAAGATTGCCAGATTGATTTCCTCATTCAATCGGGAGGGATAGAGAATACCGTCAGGTTTGGCAGGATGGTTATGGAGTGCGAGTGACCATTGGCGCGCGGGACGCTGGTCCGACCCGCCGACTACATCGCTGGGAATGCCCATCCTTAAGGGATTGTCGCTCCGCAGATCGACAACCCGCAAATCAGTGACCACCACGATCTCTGCATAATCACGGTCGGTGATTTCCTGCTCGGCGAGCAGAAGCTCTCCGATTACGCCATCACGACTGTCGCGCAGGATGGCTTCCACGAAACAAACCTTCAGGGTGCTGCCGACATAAAGAACCCCAAACCGCTTAGGTGGCGGCAGATCCCTAGGATCGCTGAACCGGCTCTCGTTCTTGCCGAAACCCAGAGTGTCTGAAAACCGCCGCAACAGGATGCGCCCATAACGGGTACCGGCTGGTACTGTTGTCATAGCGAGGTCAGCTTGGTCGAAGTTGCTGGGGGGTAGGCTTGCGGACGACATTTACGCGAAGGTGCCCTCGGCGATACTGACCGCGACCGAGAGGACGCGTTTATCTTCTCCTTTCTCCAAAGCAGCGATCGCAGTCCGTCCTTCGAGTTCAGGGTGCTTCTGGGTGAGGAACCGGTAAATGGTCCACGGACTGTCGCCAAGCGCGGTAAACAGGTTCGGGATGATAGCGAACGGACGACCGTCGCGATCGAGTTGCCAGGTCGGGTAACGATAACCGCGTGTCGGGCCTTCGAGGCCGATCAACTGGCGAGCGTGCCGACGGGCATTCACCGTGACACGGGTTGTTCCCATGCGCCGCGCCAGTTCTTCCGCCGTCACCATATCCTCACGGGCAAGAATGCTGGCAGCCAGCGCCTTGCCACGCGCCTTCGCGCGCGCCAGACCGCTACCGGACGTGCGCTCCGCCGCTTGCGTGCCTGCAATGTCCTGATTCTCTGGAGGGTGCACAATCCGGACTGTGCCTTCGGGCGTGACTTCGACTGAAAAGCGGACGCCACGTCCTGTTTTCCGGGTCTCCGCCAGCGCGTGACCGAGATTTTCGATCACAGAGCGTGCTGTTCCCACCTGTCTGGCGACAGATGTCAGCGCAGTGCGTCCGACAGGAATGGAAACGGGTTGCACGCCGCGCGCGCTGAGAACCACAGCGCCGCTACGCGTTTTCGCCGCAAGACGGCGCGATTGGGGGGTGAAAGAGGATGTAGTTGCTCGGGGCATGGCGTATCTCCTGCCGTATCCTCCTCATTTTCGATAAATCTGTCAAGCCCGATAAGTTCGTAAAGGTATGGCGTTTAACGTCATGCTTTCATGACCTGTTAGCAGCCTGTCAGTTGTCCAGAATTTCCAGGGCTGGAAGGTTCTTCACAATCTTCATGGTTTCCAGGCTGATCGTGATGACACGCAGGAACAGGTCTAGTGGATAGCGGGGATCGTTCATAGTTTCGGTGGCCCAGTCATTGGCATCATTGACAATACCGCTGGCCTTGTCAGTCTTCACGCATTGACGTTCCACTACCCAGTCGAGGGCAGGCTTGCCGTTTACCACGTAATCATAGGCTTCGAGGGGAATACCTGTGATAGTGATGCGGTCATTGTAATGCAGGATGGTTTTGTTCTTGCTCTTACCGTATTTCATCTGTGTCACCCGATAGTTGTCGGGTGACAGTGGTTCTTTGCCGTAGTCAATCTCCACGCCTTCATAGATGGGCTGGCTATCAAAATTTACGTGCATTTCTCCCAACCTGCGACCAGCATCCGAGAAGGCTTTGAAGGCTTCATATGTCTTCATGCGGGGAATGCGGGGTAGCTCCTTTCGCAAGGTATCTGCGTAGCGTTCCCGGTATTCGGGCGAATGCAGAAGGCCATAGACATAATAGAACAAGTCTGCCTTGCTGATTTCCTTGCCCGGATAGACGTCCTGAAAGTGCTTCAAGCCTCATCTGTGATGGCTTCGCGTCGTACAAGACGTGGTTGAGAAGGTGTCTGTTCAAATAGACTGCCCTGGGAGGGGTTCATTGACTGTCCTCCTTTTCGTAAAGAAACATCGGAAAGCATTGGCCTCCGTGTAGAAGGTGCAGGTCCGGAGTACAGGATATCATCATTGTTGAGAAAGGCCGGTCTTCTCCCGGACTGGCTATGCAAATAACAAGATTCTTCTCTTGTACTTCTGTTGTTGATCGAGTATAATTGTCCTGTCCTGTCCTGTCCTGTCCTGTCCTGTCCTGTCCTGTCCTGTCCTGTCCTGTCCTGTCCTGTCCTGTCCTGTCCTGTCCTGTCCTG
>NZ_BAIO01000186.1 GCF_000613305.1 Komagataeibacter kakiaceti JCM 25156 | reverse complement strand
CAGGCCGGGCAGGGCGGGTTCCACCCCACGCAGGTCAGGCTGCGCGACACCCGCAGCCGGTGGGGAAGCTGTTCATCCGATGGTGGCATCATGCTGTGCTGGCGGCTGGTCATGGCCCCACGGGAAGTGCAGCATTACATCATCGCCCATGAACTCGCGCATCTGCGGCACATGAACCACGGGCCGGATTTCTGGCAACTGGTGGACCAGATCACCCCGCACCGCAGGCAGGCCGAAAAATGGCTCCATGCCCATGGCGCGGGCCTGCACCGGCTGGGGGGTGCCTGAAGGTCAGGCGGTGAACTGTTCGGTTATGATCCGTTCGGACAGGCTCTGACCGGGGTCGAACAGGACGGTGGTGTGGAGTTCGCGCGCCTCGCTGATCTCGACGGAAATGACATCGCGCACCTCGGTAAAATCGGCCACGGCGGCGACGGGGCGCTTGTCGGTTTCCAGAATGTCGAAGCGGACCTGCGCGGTGGACGGCAGCAGGGCCCCACGCCACCGGCGGGGGCGGAACGCGCTTATGGGGGTCAGGGGCAGCAGGTTGGCCGAAAGCGGCACGATCGGCCCGTGGGCGGACAGGTTGTAGGCGGTCGATCCCGCCGGGGTCGAGATCAGCACACCATCGCATATCAGTTCCGGCAGGCGCACGCGGCCGTCTACCTCGATGCGGATTTTCGCGGCCTGCCGTGTCTGGCGGAACAGGAACACGTCATTGAGCGCCAGCGCGTGCACGCACTCCCCCTCCCGCGTGTGGGCCTTCATGCGCAGGGGGTGCAGGATGGCGGCCTGTGTCGCGGCCAGGCGTTCGGGCAGGTTGTCGGGCACGGCGGGTTCATGAGAAAGCCCACCGTCCCGCAGTTGATGCCATAGACCGGCAGCCCGCGATCCAGAGTCGTATGCAGCATCTCCAGCATGAAGCCATCCCCGCCCAGGCAGATCAGGGCATCGGCTTCCTCCGGCGCGCACTGGCCGTACTGCTCCACCAGGCGTTCCAGCCAGACCTGCGCGGTTTCGTTGGGTGCCGCGGCGAAACTCAGCCGTGTGGGCAGCTCCCCCCCGGTCCATCCCGGGTAGGATGTGTCATTCATGGAGTGTGGATGGACAGACGGTGATGGGCCATGACCGGCATGCGCTCGCGGATGCTGTCCGTCACGCTCCGGTCAAGGCGGGCGGTGTTCCATCCCGGCCCGTCCGACACCTGCGCCACGATGGTGCCCCATGGTCGATGATCATGGAATGGCCGTAGGTACGGCGTTTCTGGCCGCTTTCATCGGTATGGGTGCCGGTGGTGCCGCAGGCGACCAGCCAGCACTGGGTCTCGATGGCGCGGGCGCGCAGCAGCGTCTCCCAGTGCGCGAGGCCGGTTTCCACCGTGAAGGCCGCAGGCACCAGCAGCACGTTTGCGCCGCGCGCGCGCAACGCGTGGAACAGGGCGGGAAAGCGGATGTCGTAACAGATGGCCAGCCCCGCCGTCATGCCGTGGGACAGGGGCGCGGTCACGATGTCGGAGCCGGGTTCGTAGGTATCACTCTCGCGGTAGCCCTCACCGCCCGGCGTGGTGACGTCGAACAGGTGGATCTTGCGGTAGCGCGCGCGCTCATGGCCCGTCGCGTCGAACAGCACGGAGGTATTGAACAGCTTGCCGCCGTGCTTTTCCCCGATGGAGCCACCATGAAGCATGACGCCATGCTCCCGCGCCGTGGTGGACAGGAAGCGGTAAAGCGGCCCGGCCTCACCTGATCCATCGGGGGCGGGCAGGCTTTCGGCGGCGGCGAATTTTATGTCCCGTGTACCGCCAAGGCAGCTCCACATTTCCGGCAGGATGACCAGTTCCGGCTTGTCCGAGCGGACGGCGGCGGCAATCAGCGCGCGGGCGCGTTCGATATTCTCGGGCGCGGATGCGCCGGGCGCCATCTGGATGACAGTGGTGCGCATCGGGACAGATCCCTCCATGGGCAGGTTGCCCCGACCATAGGACAGGCACCGCCATTCCCGCAACCGGGGGCGGAATGCGGGTTCGGTCTGTTAAAAGATGTTGCGGAAGGGTAGGATGGGGACAGTCTTCATATTGAAAAATCAATGGCGCATACCGCATCTTCCCGAACAGTCATTTTCGCCGCCCTTGGGGGCAACCTGCTGGTGGCGGCCACCAAATTTGGCGCGGCCTTCCTGACCGGCAGTTCCTCCATGCTGAGCGAGGCCATCCATTCCCTCATCGACACCGGCAATCAGGGCCTGCTTCTGGTGGGTATCCGCCGCGCGCAGCGCCCGGCCACGGTGCAGCACCCGTTCGGCCATGGGCTGGAACTGTATTTCTGGACATTCGTGGTGGCGCTGCTGATTTTCGGGGTGGGGGCGGGTGTCTCCTTTTTCGAAGGGGTCACCCATATCCTCCATCCCCAGCCCGCCACGCATGTGGTGGTCAATTACGTGGTGCTGGGGGTCAGCATCCTGTTCGAGGGGTCGGTCTGGCTGTTCGCCCTGCGCGCCTTCCGCAAGGAGGGCAAGGGCCGACGCGGCTGGGTCGAGGCCGTGCAGGTCAGCAAGGATCCCACCGTTTTCACCGTCCTGTTCGAGGATACGGCGGCGCTGTGTGGCCTGGCCGTGGCGTTTCTGGGCAACATACTGGCCGAATGGCTGGACATGCCGGTGCTCGATGGCGTGGCCTCCATCGTGATCGGGTGCATCCTGGCGCTGACGGCGGCCTTCCTTGCGCTGGAATCCCAGTCCCTGCTGACGGGTGAAGGTGTCGCGCCGGAGGTGCTGGCTGCCCTGCGCCGCATGGCGCTGGCCGCGCAGGGCGTGGAGCGGCTGAACGAAATCCGCTCCCTGCATTTTGGTCCGCATGACGTGCTGGTGGCCATCAGCGTGGATTTCCGCAACGACATGAGCGCGGGACAGGTCGAGACGGTGGTCAGCGCGCTTGAACGCCAGATCAAGCAGCAATATCCCGACGTGACGCGCGTGTTCATTGAGGCGCAGGACTTCCGCACCCAGATCGCAGGCGCGGAAGTGGCCGGCGGCGCGCCTACGGCGTGACGAATTCGTTTACGTGGTAGCCCTGCGCGAACAGCAGGCTGCGCAGGGTTGTCGCGTTGACCTGATTACTGATTTCACGCCGTACGGCAGGCTTGGCATGGAAGGCGATGCCCGCGCCCGCCACGCGCAGCATGGCCAGGTCATTCGCGCCATCCCCCGTCGCCATGGCGTCGGCCATGTCCAGCCCGCCCTGCGCGACCAGGCGGCGCAGATGCGCCAGTTTCGCATCCGGCCCCAGAATGGGGTGGCCGACCTTTCCCGTCAGTTCCCCGCCTGTGGCCAGTAGCGTATTGGCGTGGTTTTCATCAAAGCCGCACAGCTCCGCGACCCGGCTGGTAAAGAACGTGAACCCGCCGGAGACGAGGGCGGTGCGCGCCCCGTGCGCGCGCATGGTGCGCACCAGTTCCCGCGCGCCCGCGTTCAGCCTGACATCCTTCCACGCCTTTTCCAGCAGGGTGACGGGCAGGCCGCGCAGCAGGGCGACACGTTCGTGCAGGGCGGCCTCGAATTCGATCTCCCCGTTCATGGAACGGCGTGTGATCTCGGCAATCCTGTCACCGATCCCGGCATGGGCGGCGATGTCGTCCAGCGTTTCGCACCCGACAATCGTGCTGTCCATGTCCGCCACCAGCAGGCGCTTGCGGCGGTTGGCGCGCGGCGTTACCAGCACGTCGATGTCCCGCCCGGCAAACACGTCACGCGCCGCCCCGATATCGGGTGCCTCCCATGTGGCGGGCGCGTTACACGCGATCTCGACCGCTTCCCCTTCGGACAGGGTGACAGGGGCCGCACCCCGCACCAGGTCGCGCGCCATCTGGATATCGACCGGTGTGAGGGATGTGGCGCCACGATTGGCCACCAGTACAAGGGTATGGGAGAAGGAAGGGGAAGAGTCAGCCATGGGGTCCGGGTATATGACAGGGGTGGAACAATGACACGCCCCCCGGCGGGGTCGGCGCGCGTGGCGCTGATCGTGGCGGGTCCGACCTGTTCGGGCAAGTCCGCACTTGCGCTGGCGCTTGCACGGCAGATGGACGGTACCGTCATCAATGCCGATTC
>NZ_BAIO01000187.1 GCF_000613305.1 Komagataeibacter kakiaceti JCM 25156 | reverse complement strand
AGACTGCCGCAGCGTGCCGACCGCGTTGTTGAAATCCGCCCGCAGCGGCTGGTAGGCCTTGGGCAGTTCGCCCCTGACTTCACACGTCAGATCCTTGCCCGCAACGCGGGCCATGGTCGTGCCGAAGCTTTCGCAGACGAGCTTCTGTTCCTTCTCGATCGCGCTGGCCTGCCCTGCCAGCTTGGCCTTTTCCGCCTCGTCGATATAGACGGAAATGGCCAGATCCATATCCAGCAACACCGCCTTGGTCAGACTGCCCAG
Source organism: Komagataeibacter kakiaceti JCM 25156 (assembly GCF_000613305.1). The sequence continues at coordinate 3,834 of NZ_BAIO01000187.1, read as the reverse complement.
CGCCTCCCCGAACGCCGCGGCACTCATGCCCCCATCGGGGAACAGGCGACGTTTGGGAAAATGTTCCTTGATCGCCGCCTTGACGAGGTGGTCAAGGATGATGCGTAGCCGCCGATATACCATCGGAAATATTTCCCCAATGACCTTCCTGCGCCGTCTTTGCGCGATCAATATCTTTCTCGGTTGAGAAAAACTTCCTAGTGTCCGGTGTTTTCCTGACCTGCTGATAGAATTTATCAAGCGCAATAGGCAGTTCCCGCCGCACCAGTGCCTTGAGCGAACGGAGCGCCGCGCAGCTTTGCGGGGTCATCTGCATGAATTCCAGGCGTTCGCTGACGGCCAGGATTTCAGCCTGCACTCTGTCTGCTTCGGCTATTTTGCGTAGCGTATCGGGCATTGGGCACTCCGGAGAGGTCTATTCGGGGTTTCGATTATCATACAATCGTGATATATGTTAATGCAACCTTCTCAATAACATCTTCCGGGCACGGTAATAAATAGTGTAGTTGGAAATCCAGAAAACGGGCAGGTTAACGACGCGCCCGGACAGCCGGAAAAACCGCGCGAATACCAGTCGCCTTACCCCCCAATGCCACCGGAGCCTGACACCCCTTCACCCCCTGACCGCCTTACGGAAGCGAAAACGGAGACGACGATAATTTATTAACAATTCGATATTAGATTGGATGCGGGAACGGTTGCCATGAACAGTCCACACCGCCAATAGAACAGCACCAGACATTTCCATCACTGAGCCAGATAATTATTACCTGTTTTTCGAGGATTATGTGTTACACTCCCTTACATCCCGCATCATTGCCGTTGGGTCCATAGTCAGTATCAGCATGGTCTGTCTTTCGGGGCTGCTGCTGTCCGCGTCCCATAATATGACGGCCAGTTTCGAGTGGAATTCCCGCAAGCAGAAAATTACCGAAATCATGTCGGAAACGCTTTCGGATTTACGCGAAGCGCAATCCGAAGAGCGCGGCTATCTTCTGACCCGGAATGCCTCGTTCGCGGAAAACTTTGATAATCTCATCAACGGCATTACTTCCAGGGAAACACTTCTCGAACAGCTGGTCAGGGACAATCCGCTACAGTACAAGCGCTCCATGGCGCTGCAGGTGGCGGTGTCACAGCGGATCCTGACCATAAAACAACTGATAGACCTGGCGCGTGAAGGGCGTTTTGATGAAGCCCGAACCGAAGTCCTGAGCGGACGCGGGCGCGTTGACATGGGGCTTCTGGTTCAGCAGATAAACGAAATACAGGAAACCGAGCACGAATTACTTCTGGAGCGGATCGCAACCCTGAAAGCCCACGCCGCGTGGAACCAGCAACTGGTCATTGGCGGCACCCTTATCATCATCCTGCTGGTCGGCGGCCTGCTTCTTCTTGTCATGCGTGGCATCCGCAACCCCATACGGATGATCCTGCTCGCCATGTCGGATTTCGGGAATGGAGATCTCAAGGTGCGGGTCAATGGCCTTATGGGCTGCACCGAATTCGATATGCTCGCGCATGGTTACAATACCATGGCAGACCGGCTGGAAGATGCGGTGGAAGCACAGGAAGCCAGTGACCGCAAACTTGTCGCCGCCAATGCGGAACTGACACATAACAGTAACGTCCTGAAAAACCGTGGTCAGTCCCTGGAATTATTGGGCGAAATGGCGCATCGCCTGCAGGCCGCGCGCACGGAACAGGAACTTTCCGCTATTGTTTGCGCATTTGTTCCCCGCGTCATACCGGGCATGAATGGCGCGCTTTACGCACATAATAATGCACGCAACCTGTTGCTGCGCATTGCCCACTGGGGCAACATTTCGGATGAGCATGAAAGCCTTACGCCAGATTCCTGCTGGGCACTGAGACTGGGGCAGAGCCATTCCGTTTCACCACACAGCAATGATGTCGTCTGTTCCCATGTAAAAAAGGACGTGACCGCCTATCATTGCGAACCATTACTTGCAAGTGGCGAAGTCGTAGGGCTATTTTATCTTCAGGGCATTGTTGCGGAAGACAATCGCTTTCTTCTCTCGGCGCTTATCGAGAATATAGCCTCGGCGCTTGTCAACCAGAAGCTGCAGCGGGATCTGCGTGAGCAGACCATCCGCGATCCCCTCACCGGGCTGTACAATCGCAGGTATATGGAAGAGATGCTCGGTTTCGAAATCGCGCGCTCGCGCAGGGAGAACACGACTTTCGGGATCATCATCGGTGATATTGATCACTTCAAGAAGGTGAATGATGATTTCGGGCATGATGCGGGCGATGTCGTGCTGTGCAGCGTTGCGGCGGAAATACAGAATTCATTCCGTAGCAACGACATTGTATGCCGGCTGGGCGGTGAGGAATTCCTTATTATCAGCGCGGTAGATTCACTTGATACGCTCGTCATGCACACGGAAAGACTGCGTACGGCCCTGGCGACGCTCGAACTCCACCACGGCGGGAAAAAACTGCGTCAGATAACCATGTCCTTCGGCATTGCCTTCTGGCGGAAGAGTACATTCACGAATGGAGCTGCCATTATCAAGGCCGCCGACGAAGCGCTTTACCGCGCCAAAAGCGAAGGAAGAGACCGAATTATTGTTGCTACATGATGCAACGTGTTCATTCTGCCCAAATTATGTTCCATGATCAATCAATGAACAAAAACAATGAAAGTTTCTGGGTGCCGCTCTTTTTCAAAAAGGCGGCATCTTCTGAAGCTTTTTGAAGAAAGCTTTACCAAAAACTTTCTTAATGATTACATATGGGCAAAACTGGCTGTACAATCTGAAACAGTCACAGTATATATGACATTCTAAAAAAATAACGTCCGCACATCGCGGCATCAAATCTCCCGGAAATCCCGCTCACAGGCCCGTAACGCCTTCGACAGCCCAGTTCCAGTTATAGATCGCCGTATCCGCCATGGACTGGCCCGCCGCCACGCGAAGATGGCCATGGCTGTCATATAACGGCCCGGTAAATGGCTGCCACCCGCCAATGATACGCGCCCGCACGGCATCGGCCTGCTGCTGGACGGACACGGGCACATTGCGCCCCCATGCATCACGGTCCACCCCGCCACCAAGTGGCAGCAGGAATTCCCCCGGCGTCCATGTGCCATTCAGACGCGCCCTGACCTGTTCCACATAGAAGTGACTGAAATCCGCCACGACCGAACTGACATAGTGGTCCGGACCGAAGCGGCGCATGTCGCTGTTCCACATCGCCGCCCAGACACCCGCCTGCTCCGCAACCCGCAGATAGGCCGGTTCATCCATGATCCCGCACAGGAAATCACACCCCGTGCCTACCAGCGCCTGCGCGGCCTGCGTGGCCGCCTGCGGGTCGAACCATGCGTTGATGGACATGACCTGCACCGTCGCCCGCGGGTTCACGCTCCGCGCGCCCAGCAGCGTGGCATTGGCCCCGGCGTAACAGGAGGGCAGCGGAAAGGACGCGATATAGCCCAGACGCCCCGAGCGGCTCAGCAGACCGGCCGCCACGCCAATCACATAACTCGGGTACCAGTGGGCCAGATAATACCACCCCAGATTGGGGCCGGGATTGCGTCCGTCACATTCCATGAAGGCGACCTGCGGCGCGCGCTCCGCTACATCGCGCAGAAAATCACCATAGGAGGATGTGGCAAAGACCATCTGCGCGCCTTCCGCCACGAAATGGCGGAAAATCCGCTCGGCATCGGCGGAATAGGGAATCTCTTCCACATACATGGTCTGGAGCGCGGGAAACGCGGCCCGCAGTTTCTGCATGGCCTGATGGTGCAACGTGTCCATCCACCATCACTGACCGGGCCAACATGCCCGAAGGCGATCAGGG
>NZ_BAIO01000188.1 GCF_000613305.1 Komagataeibacter kakiaceti JCM 25156 | reverse complement strand
GCAGCGCGGTCCATGCCGCGCACATGCCCGGCAGGTGCGCGGCCCCGCCAGCACCCGCGATAATGACGGACAGCCCGCGGCCCTGCGCGGTCTTTGCATACTCCGCCAGACGGTCCGGGGTGCGATGCGCCGAGACAATGCGGATTTCATGCGCGATAGCCAGCGTTTCAAGCACGCTGGCGGCGTGACGCATGGTTTCCCAGTCGGACTGGCTGCCCATGATCATCCCGACGCGCGGGGCCTGCGCGCCGGTGGGCGGAACGGGGGGTGGCTCACGGTAACTACTCTCGTCAGGTATTCAGGCGATGCTGTCCGGGATCAGTCGGCTTTCCAGCCATGCGATCTCATCCTTCAGCAGAAGCTTGCGCTTTTTCAGCCGTTGCAGTTGCAACTGGTCCGTTATCTGCAACGCCATGCGATTGATGACCGTATCAAGGTCACGATGTTCGCTGCGCAGTTCGTGCAGCTTGCGAAGGAGGGTATCCCGATCTGTCAGCATGGCGGCTCGTCTGTTAGGTGGGCGTGGGCTATCCTAAGCATATCCGCCGCAAAAGACGAAATGCCGGGCGCGAACGCCATGGCCTGCAATTTTAGCATGGAATTCGCCCGCCGGTCTGGTCTAGCCTGACTGGGTCGTAACAAAGACGCTGGAGGGTTCCATGTCTTATGAAGCGCGTATCAACAGCCTCAAAAATCGCCATGCGCGGCTTGACGCCCGTATCTTTGATGAAGACCGCCGTCCCATGCCGGATGAAGTCACCATCCGCAGGCTCAAGCTGGAAAAACTCCGCCTGAAGGAAGAGATCGAGCGTCTCGCCAGACTGGGCTGACCGCCCTGCGCGCCGCCCGGCCTTCATGCCGGGCGGGCCAGGTGAATCAGATGCCGTTCTCGCCGTCGTCATCCAGTTCCAGCGGCGGCGGGACAGCCTGGCCTTCACGGGCAAGACGCTCGTTGGCGGCGGCCACCATGCGTTCAGGTCGGTCTGGCTGCACAGGCCCAGCGTGACAGGGTCGCGCGGCTTGATGTTGGGGCTGTTCCAGTGCTGCTTGCTGCGGACCTTCTCGATGGTGTCCTTCGTCGTGCCCAGCAGCTTGCTGGTCTGCTGTTCGGACAGTTGCGGGAAGTTGCGCAGGATGAAGGCGATCGCATCGGGGCGGTCGTTACGCTTGGCCACCGGGGTATAGCGCGCGCCCTTCGAGCGGCGGTTGATCGGGTTGGCCGGCGGCAGGATCTTGAGGCGCGACTCAGGATCCTTTTCACAGCGGTCGATCTCGGCCTGCGTGAGCTGGTGGTTGGCAATCGGGTCGTACCCCACGATTCCCTGCGCCACTTCCCCATCGGCGATGGCCTGGACCTCCAGGGGGTGCATTCCACAGAACTCGGCGATCTGGGTAAAGGTCAGCGCCGTTTTTTCAATAAGCCACACGGCGGTTGCCTTGGGCATCAGGGGCAGGGCGGTCATTATCACTCAGGTCCTACAGCGTGTGGCGCCACACGCAGGCACCTGAAAGGGTGTTTGAAACGGTTTCCCTGCCGAAGCGGGAACCGTGCGTACCTGCTGGCGCGCCAAAAACAGAAAACACTCGTGGAAGTGATATGACGGTTGCGGGTGGGAAAGGTCAAGACTTCAATCCACCCGTCCGGGATGTTTCGCCGCAATAAAAATCAGGGGCGGACCACTGGCCCGCCCCTGCTGTAAAATATGGACAATCAGTTCAGTTTGCGCAGGCCGCCTGCCGGGGCGCTTCCCCCGCCGCCATGGTGGCGGCGGCGATCTGGCCGGGCAGGGGGGCTCCGGTTTCCGGGGCCACTTCATCGCGCGCGGCGCTGGTGACCGTGGCCTGACCGGATGAGACGGGAATACGCCGGGGCTTCAGGGCCTCTGGCACGATCTGCCGCACGGCGATGCGCAGCAGCCCGTTGGTCAGGTCCGCGTTTTCTACCACCACATGGTCGGCCAGCACGAAGCGGCGTTCGAATGCGCGTGTGGCGATGCCGCGATAGAGCATTTCCCTGCCCTGCGTGGTCTCCCCCACGCGACCGGCCACGATCAGCGTATTGTCCTGCACGGTCAGTTCGATGTCATCGGAGCCGAAACCCGCGACCGCCATGGTCAGCGCGTACTGGCTGTCGGTCAGTTTTTCGATGTTATAGGGGGGATAGGACGGGCTGACCGGATTCTGGGCCGCCGTATCGACAAGCTGGGCCAGACGGTCAAAACCGATTGCGCTGCGGAACAGCGGCGCGAAATCATAAGCCATGTTCAAAACCTCCATGAAGCAAGGTCTGCTGTGCGACGGCCCCTCGATCGAGCGGGCCGTGATGTCAGGGTGATGCACGAACCCACAGGGGCATCCGTGCAGTCCAGACATGGGAATGCCCGGCCCCCCGTTCAAGGGGCCGGGCATTCGCGCAGTAGCAGTCCGTATCTGGTGGAGGCGGGGCGGATCAGCTTCTTGCGCTGCCCCAGCGCGCCGAACTTCTTGTTGAACTTCGCGACCTGGCCCCCGGTGTCCATCATGCGCTGCACGCCGGTCCACGCCGGATGGGACTTCGGATCAATGTCCAGACGCAGCGTATCGCCGGGCTTACCGTAGCACGAGCGTGTGGTGTACTCGGTGCCGTCGGTCATGACGATGTTGATTTCGTGGTAGTCGGGGTGGATGCCGGATTTCATTTTCAACTTACTTTCGCGCTGGGCCCACCGATGCCGACCGGGGGCGTTCGTTTGGCTGGCCTATAGACGACAAGCACCGGCAAGATCAACACCCGATGAAAAAAAAGCCGGTTTCCCGCGTTCCATGCCCGGGTGTTACCGCATTGCATCACGGTAGGGGAATGGAAAGAAGCATGCGCGATATTCAGTCGTCATGCGGTCGTGACATGCTAGACCGGAATGGTCATCTATTCGAAGCAAAGGATTGGTAAGAATGGCGAAGTTGCCGGATCACGTGCCTGAACTGCACGTCAAGGATATTCATGTGCCGGGGTGGCTGGGTGAATTCCGCGCGTTTCTCATGCGCGGCAATGTGGTTGATCTGGCTGTCGGTGTCATTGTGGGCGCCGCGTTCACCGCAATCGTGAACAGCCTGGTGAAGGATGTGTTCACGCCGGTGCTGGGGCTGCTGATTGGCGGTATCGATTTTACCAACCTGTTCATCACCCTGCGTGGCCCCCATCTCGCTACCCTGGCCGATGCGCAGAAGGCGGGCGCGGTCACGATCAATATCGGGCTGTTTCTCAACGCGGTGATCCAGTTCGTGATCATCGGTTTCGTGATTTTCTGGGTCGTGAAGGCCATCAACCGCCTGACGGTGAAAAGGGATGCCGAAAAGCCCGCAACGCCGCCCGCGCCGCCGCGCAGCGAGATCCTGCTTCAGGATATTCTCGATGTGCTGAAGGCCGAAGCCGCGCAGAAGCCGGAGGGTGGCGCGGCGAAAGTCTGACGTTATTCACCACTCCAGCGTCCGGACGGGCGCCCGCCATGCGGGCGCCCATTTTTTTGCCGTATATGCGTGCCCTTGTGCCGCGGGCGATGACTGACCACTATCCTGCGGTAAAATACCGTTTTGGCAGCGCTTCCCGGCAATCCGCCGCCTGCCTTCTCCGTTCCGATGTTCATGATACATCGACCGCGAGATGTTCCGAACCCGCCTCTACGCTCAGGGTGCCCACCAGATGATCAATTTCACACGATATGTTTCCCGCGGCCTTCTGGTGCTGGCCACCACCGGCTTTCTGGCCGCCTGTCATGGGGAGGCGACGACAACCCGGCAGGCCATAGCCAGCCTGCCCCCCGCCGCGCAGGATTATCTGCTGATTTCGTCCTATTTCATGGCGGAAGGGGGGCTGGTCAGCCGCCTGCAGGATGGCGGGCTGTCGGGCCAGCAGGTTTATGACATGGCGCTCTCGCTCAAATACGGCAAGCGCATGCTCATGGCGGCGCTGGTCAAGCCGTCGCACAGGGCGCGTCATAATGTGGAACTGGCGGTGGCGCTGATGGTGGCCTGCACCGACCAGCCCGATCCGACCACGCTGGGTGGCCGGGCGCTCCAGCGCTGCATCCCCGAGGGACCGGT
>NZ_BAIO01000189.1 GCF_000613305.1 Komagataeibacter kakiaceti JCM 25156 | reverse complement strand
CGGCGTGCCCGCCAACGCGATCGACATCCATGGTTATGGTGAAGCCCACCCGCTGGTGCCCACAGGCCCCGACACGCGTGAGCCCCAGAACCGCCGCGTCGAGATCATCCTGCACTGATCCGGCCCACAGGAAGGGAGCGGGTGACCGCTCCCTTTTTTTGTCTTTTTATTTCAGATCCCCTACCCTGCCGAGGATGCCCGCCGGGCATGAAAGAATCCGTCACGCATTTTTTCGACACCCTGTCCGCCAGCGGCAGGCGAAAGGAAGTGTCTTGTCCGCATCCTCCCGTGAAAAAGCCATACAATTTCTGAAATTCGGCGTTGTCGGCTTGCTGGGACTGGGTTGGGATACGACCGCCGTGTACACGCTCCGCCCCGTCGTGGGGCTGACCATCGCGACGATCTCGGCCTATTTCATCGCCGCTTCGATCAACTGGCTGATCAACCGGCTATGGACATTCCGCAAGGCGGGCAACCAGCATCATTTCATTATCCAGTGGCTGCGGTTCCTGGCCGGTAACTCGCTGGGGTTTTTCCTGAACCGGGGCTGCGTGTTCACGCTGTTCCATCTCTCCCCGGTCTTCAAGGCCTATCCCGTTCTGGCGCTCGCCGCGGGGGCCGCGACGGGCATGATGGCGAACTTCCATATCAGCCGGAAGCTCGTTTTCAACGCCACACCCTCCACCCCGCGCAAAAGTGCGACGGTCCTGCCGTTTCAGTCCGGGCGCGCGGTGGCCCAGAACGCGGTTTCCAACCGGACGGACGTGGCGAATTCCCCCAGCAAGACCGGATAACGCGCCTGCGCCCCACAGGCCGCGCCCACCTGGTCCAGCCGATGGATGCCCTCTTCCACCAGCGCCGTATAATCTTCCCCGCCATACAGCGCGATCCATGACCAGTAGGGATTCCCCTCCCGCTTCGTGGCCGGGTCCGCATGCAGCCGCGCGCCAAGCTCCGCGTAGCCGATCAGGCAGGGGGCCATTGTCACCAGCAGGTCAAGCAGGTCACCGGTCTGCGCGCGGTCGAGTATAAAGCGGCTGTAGGCAAGTAATTCCAGCGACTCCTGCGCCTGTTCAAGCGCCGCCTCATCTATCCCCCACCCGGCGCAATACGCCACATGCATGGACAGTTCGGTATCGAGTATGCCCGACAGGAGCTGGGCCGCGTGCCGCATGCCCGCCACCGTGTCCGATTTATGGACCGCGAGCGCGCACGCGCGGGCGTACTGGATCAGGTACAGGTAATCCTGGATTAGGAAATTCCTGAACGCGGCGGGCGCCAGCGTGCCATCCCCCACGCGCCTGACAAAGGGTGATGCACGAATTCCCGCCACTGCGCCATGCAGTCCTTCCGTAACCGCCCCGCCAGCCCCTGCGTCAGAAGTGGCCAGTCCCGTTCCGCCTGCCAGTCGTGCATTCCCGCATCCCTCCGTACCGTTGCATCTGCGCCCACGCACCCGGCCCGTCACGCACCGGCCATATGGCAGAACACGCATGTTCGTACTTCCGGTCTGGTGCTAGCTGCGCTAGGTGAGTGAATCCGGTTTTACATCTATATCTTCAATACAGGATCGTCTGTCTCCCGCCATGCCCACAACCAACGACATTCGTGCCACCTTCCTCGACTATTTTGCCGGGAATGGGCATCAGATCGTGCCGTCCTCGTCCCTGGTGCCGCACAACGATCCGACACTGCTGTTTACCAATGCTGGTATGGTGCAGTTCAAGAACGTGTTCACCGGGCAGGAAACGCGCCCCTATTCCCGCGCCACTACCGCCCAGAAGGTGGTCCGCGCGGGCGGCAAGCACAATGACCTGGACAATGTGGGCTACACCGCCCGGCATCACACCTTTTTCGAGATGATGGGCAACTTCTCGTTCGGGGACTATTTCAAGGCGGAAGCCATCGAACTGGCGTGGAATCTGGTCACCGGCACCTTCGGCCTGTCCCGCGACAGGCTGCTTACGACCGTCTATGCCGATGATGAGGAAGCCGCCAGCCTGTGGCGCAGGATCGCGGGCCTGCCCGATGACAGGATCATCCGCATACCCACATCCGACAATTTCTGGCGCATGGGCGATACCGGCCCGTGCGGCCCGTGTTCCGAGATATTCTATGACCACGGCCCCGAAGTGGCGGGCGGCCCGCCGGGCTCCCCCGATGAGGACGGCGACAGGTTTACCGAAATCTGGAACCTCGTGTTCATGCAGTATTTCGAAAACCCGCCCGGCACGCGCTCGCCCCTGCCGCGCCCGTCCATCGACACCGGGCTTGGGCTGGAACGCTTCGCCGCCATCTTGCAGGGCAAGCGCGACAATTATGACATCGACACCTTCCGCGCCCTGATCCTCGCCTCCGCCGAGGTGACGGGACAGGAACCCGATGGCCCGTTCAACGCCAGCCACCGCGTGGTGGCCGACCACCTGCGCTCCACCTCCTTCCTGATCGCCGATGGCGTGCTGCCCTCCAAGGACGGCCGGGGTTACGTCCTGCGCCGCATCATGCGCCGCGCCATGCGCCACCTGCACATGATGGGCACGACGGAACCGACCTTCTACCGTCTGGTCCCCGCCCTGATCCGCCAGATGGGCGAGGCCTATCCCGAACTGGTGCACGCCCGCGCCCTGATCGAGGAAACGATGCGCGGCGAGGAAGAACGCTTCAAGGCGATGCTTGACCGTGGCCTGTCGCTGCTGGCGGACGAGACGGAGCGGCTGGGCGATGGCGCGCCCCTGCCGGGTGATGTCGCGTTCAAGCTGTACGACACCTTCGGCTTCCCCCTTGACCTGACGCAGGACGCCCTGCGCGGCAGCAGCCATGACGTGGATGTGGCCGGATTCAACGAGGCCATGGACGTGCAGCGCAAACGCGCGCGCGCGGCCTGGAGCGGATCGGGCGACAGCGCGACCGAGACCGTGTGGTTCGAGGCGCGCGACACCTTCGGCGCGACCGAGTTCCTGGGCTACACCACCGAAACATCGGACGCCGAGGTCCAGACCGTCATCGTGGACAACGCGCAGGTGGATGCGGCCGGCCCCGGCACGAAGGTGGCGCTGCTGCTGAACCAGACCCCCTTCTATGGCGAAAGCGGCGGTCAGGTGGGCGATACCGGCACCATCACCGCGCCCGGCCTGCATATTGCCGTGACCGATACGCAAAAGAAGCTGGGCGACCTGCTGGTGCATTACGGCACGGTCATCGAAGGCACGATCCGCCCCGGCATGGCGGTTACGGCGCAGGTTGACCATGCCCGCCGCAGCGCCATCCGCGCGCATCATTCCGCCACCCACCTGCTGCATGAGGCCCTGCGCCGCCGCCTGGGCGCGCATGTAACGCAGAAGGGCAGCCTGAACGCCCCCGACCGCCTGCGTTTTGACGTAAGCCAGCCCCGCCCCATCACGCCCGAGGAACTGGCCAGCATAGAGGCCGAGGTCAACGCCCGCATCCGTGAAAACACGGAAGTGACCACACGCCACATGACGCCGGAAGAAGCCATCGAACACGGCGCGATGGCCCTGTTTGGCGAGAAATATGGCGATGAGGTGCGCGTGGTCTCCATGGGCGCGCCGGAGGAGGGCCGCGCCGGATGGTCGATCGAACTGTGCGGGGGCACCCATGTGCGCCGCACGGGTGATATCGGGCTGTTCCGCATCACATCGGAAAGTGGCGTCTCATCGGGCGTGCGCCGTATCGAGGCGGTGACGGGCCGCGCGGCGGAAAGTGCGACCGTCGCCACCGAGGAGCGCCTGGTGCAGATGGCCGCGATGCTGCGGGTTCCGCCCGCGGAGGCGCCCGAGCGCCTTGCGGTGCTGCTGGATGAGCGCAAGGCCATGGAACGCCAGATTTCCGACCTGCAGCGCAAGCTGGCCTCCGGCACGCAGGCCGCCACGACGGTGGAGGAAATCAACGGCATCCGCCTTGACGCGCGCAATGTGGGCGAACTGCCGCCCAAGGAACTCAAGCCGCTGGCGGATTCCCTGCGCACGGAAATCGGCTCCGGCGTCATCGCCCTGATTTCCATCGCCGATGGCAAGGGCAGCATCGTGGTCGCCGCCACCCCGGATCTGGCCGAGCGGG
>NZ_BAIO01000190.1 GCF_000613305.1 Komagataeibacter kakiaceti JCM 25156 | reverse complement strand
TCTTCGGCTCCAGCGCCAGCAGGTCCTGCCCCCTGAAGGTGGCGCCGCCGCCCGTGACCTCATAATCCTCCCGCCCGGCCAGGACATAGGACAGGGTCGATTTGCCCGAACCGTTCGGCCCCATGATCGCGTGGACCTCGCCCGCCGGGATCTGCAGGTCGACGCCGCGCAGGATTTCCTTGTGTGTCCCACCGTCCGAAATACGGGCGCACAGGCCATCAATGCTTACGAATTGCTTGCTCACGTTTCCCAATCCCTGTTAGCCCACGCTGCCTTCAAGGCTGATCTGCAGGAGCTTCTGCGCCTCCACGGCGAATTCCATCGGCAGTTCCTTGAGAACGTCCTTGCAGAAGCCATTCACGATCAGGCCCACCGCGTCTTCTTCCGACAGGCCGCGCTGGCGACAATAGAACAGCTGGTCTTCCGATATCTTGGAGGTCGTCGCCTCATGCTCCACGCGCGCGGACATGTTGCGGCTTTCGATATAAGGCACCGTATGCGCCCCGCACTGGTCACCGATCAGCAGGCTGTCGCACTGGGTGAAGTTGCGGCTGCCCGACGCCTTGGGCATCATGCGCACCAGCCCGCGATAGGTACTGTCGGAATGACCGGCGCTGATGGTCTTGGCGATGATGGTCGAGCGCGTGTTGCGCCCGATATGGATCATCTTGGTGCCCGTATCGGCCTGCTGGTGGTTGTTGGTGACCGCGACGGAATAGAACTCACCCACCGATCCCTCGCCCTGCAGGATGCACGACGGATATTTCCAGGTAATGGCCGAGCCGGTTTCCACCTGCGTCCACGAAATCTTGGAGCGCGCGCCCCGGCAGGCCCCGCGCTTGGTCACGAAATTGTAAATGCCGCCGCGCCCGTTCTCATCACCGGGGTACCAGTTCTGCACCGTGGAATACTTGATGGAGGCATCCTCCATCGCCACAAGTTCGACCACGGCGGCATGAAGCTGGTTTTCATCGCGCATCGGCGCGGTGCAGCCCTCCAGATAGGAGACGGAGGCCCCGTCTTCCACCACGATCAGCGTGCGCTCGAACTGCCCGGTATTGCGCGCGTTGATGCGGAAATAGGTGGATAGTTCCATCGGGCAGCGCACGCCCTTTGGCACGTACACGAACGAGCCGTCGGTAAAGACCGCCGCATTCAGGGCGGCATAGAAATTGTCCGTCACCGGCACCACGCTACCCAGATACTTGCGCACCAGATCGGGATGGTCGCGCACGGCCTCCGAAATCGGGCAGAAGATCACGCCCGCTTCCTGCAATGTCTTGCGGAAGGTGGTGGCCACCGAAACGCTGTCGAACACCGCGTCAACCGCGACGGGCGGCCGGGCTTCCTGCCCCTCCGGCAGTTCCACGCCCGCCAGCATCGCCTGCTCGTGCAGCGGGATGCCGAGCTTTTCGTACGTGCGCAGCAGTTCGGGATCAACCTCGTCCAGCGATTTGGGGCCGGGCTTGCTGCGGGGCGCGGCGTAGTAATGCACGTCCTGGTAATCAATGGGGGGATGATGGACCTTGGCCCATGTCGGCTCACGCATTTCCAGCCAGGACCGATAGGCCTTGAGCCGCCATTCCAGCAGCCACTGGGGTTCCTGCTTGCGGCTGGAAATCAGACGGATCGTATCCTCGTTCAGGCCCTTGGGCGCGATATCCATCTCGATATCGGTCTCGAATCCCCATTTATAGGTATTCTGCCCCAGGGTTTCGACCGTCTTGCGGGTTTCAGCTACTGCCGGCATGGCTCTCTCCTTACTCCCCTGTTCAGGCCGTGGCTTCGCGCGGGATGAACATGGATGGCGCGCTCATGGTTTCCAGCCTGTCGGTTACGGTATGGTTCTTCATATCCGCCAGCGTGATGGTGGACAGCGCGTTGCGGATAGCGGAATTGACCACATCCCACTGCTCCCCCAGCCCGCAGGTGGAACGGGCGTCGCAATCCCCGCCATCCACGCAGGTGGTGAGCGAGATCGGGCCATCGATGGCCTGGATCACGGTCGCGATCGAAATCTCCTCCAGCGGGGCGGCCAGCCTGTAGCCGCCGCGCGCGCCGCGCTGCGAGATCACGACACCCTGTGTCGCCAGAATCTTGAGCACCTTGCCACCGTCGGTTCAGGAATGCCCGTCGAACGGGAGAGGACAGGCGAGGTCGTAACCCCTTCCTTCTGCCCCAGCCGGACCAGAGCCACCACGGCATAATCGGTCAGTTTCGACAGTTTCAGCATTCCGTTCTCCCGTACGTCTGGCCCGGGCTGTTAATTGGACCGAAACAGTACTGTTTCCTGAAGTCTCCAGATGGGCTACCTGAGCTTCGCCGTCAAGTCCTATCGTAAGATCCCGGCATACCCTACCCGATCCCGGTTCCGAATATGAGCTGTAATAGCACGGACAGGCCGCAACCGGCCAGAAAACCAACCAGTGTTCCATTCAGCCGGATATACTGGAGATCCTTGCCTACCCTCAGTTCCAGCCTGTTGCTCAGGCTGTCCGCGTCCCATCCGTTCACCACCGAGTAAATAAAACGCGACATCCGCTCACGCAGGAAGGGCAGGCTCCCCATGATCATGCCGCGCGCGCCGTCATTGATGCGCTTGCGCATGGTGGCGTCGTGATACATCTGCTCGGACAGGCGGTGCAGCGCGTCACGCACGATGGAGGCGGCCCAGCTCGTCTCCCCCTTGCGCATGTCTTCCTCGATCATGCGGCGCAGGCGGCGCCAGACCTCCCCGCTCCATCCACGCACGCTGTCATGCGTCAGCACGCCCATCACGGCGTCGGTAATCTCGCGCCTGCGTTCGCTGTCCTGTTCGATACGGTCGATCTCGGAGCGGACCCAGGTGGTGAATCCCTCGCGCAGTTCCGAATTTTCGGGGTCGATGCGGTCGAGTTCCTGACTGGCCGCCAGCAGCACCTTGGTGGCGATCGAACCGCCAATGGCCCAGCCCAGCATGCGGCCGCCCTGTTCGCGCACGCGGTCCTCGATCATCGCGCGCAGGGCCGGTTCCTTGGCCTTGAGCCCTTCCTTCAGCCGCACGAGCAGGAAGGACAGCACTTCCTGGTGGCAGTCCCCCTCCACCATCGCGCGCAGCTGCGGGTCACGACCGGCGCGATCTCCTCCCCCCCCAGCAGGACGGGCAGCATCCGGGCGATGGCGAGACTCGCCCGCCCGTCCTCCAGCCGGTCCAGCACGTGCGGCACGGAGCCCAGCACCGCGCGGTTGACCATTTCCGCCGTTTCCGGCTCCTGCAGGATGTTGGCGAAGATGGAGGGCAGGTCGATGCGGGCGAAGGCGGCCGACACCTCCTTTTCCGTAAAGACGTTGGTGGAGACGAACCGCCCCAGCGCCTGCGCCAGCCGTTCCTTCTGCGCGGGCAGGATGGCGGTATGCGGAATCGGCAGGCCCATCGGCCTGCGGAACAGGGCAGTGACGGCGAACCAGTCTGCCAGCCCGCCCACGACGCCCGCCTTGGTGCCCGAACGCAGGATTTCCAGCCACGGCCGGTCCGCCAGCCAGCCCATCTGCGGCAGGGCGTAGCCCGCCACCGTCAGTACCGCCATGCCTCCCAGCAAGCCGGTCGCGGAGCGTTTGTAACGCAGCAGGACCTGCCGCGCATCCTGATCCGACTGTGCAATACCGTTCATGACATCAGTGATACCATCGTCTTGCCTCCAGCCCAAGCAACACTCGCCCCCCACCCCAAATAGCCGTGAATATGATACACCAGACATTGCGGCCCGCACCTGAACATGTGATTTGGAAAGGGCCATGACGAAATTTTACAACGGGACTACACGATGACCGATGCCGCCGCGCGGAATGTGTCCGATCTGCTCCAGCAGGCCGAGCGACTGATAGCCAGCCATGACGAGACTGCATCCGGCAGCCCCGTCATGGCGCTGGCGCGCCAGATCGGCCGGCAGATGGGCTGCGGCGCCCTGCCGATGGATCAGGTCGAGGATATCGTACGCCTGCTGCGTGACAGGGCGTTCGCCGGGCGCGCGCACCATATCGCCACCTATCTCGACGGCCCGGACGAAACAGCCGTG
>NZ_BAIO01000191.1 GCF_000613305.1 Komagataeibacter kakiaceti JCM 25156 | reverse complement strand
ATCGTGGCGCAGGGCAAGCGCCAGGCCCGTAGGCGGCGACCGCGCCAATCAGCGGCGCGCCACGCACCTGCATGGTGCGGATGGCGTGCGCCACCTGGTCGCGCCCGGTCAGGCGCAGAATATCGAGCGACCAAGGCAGCCGGGTCTGGTCAAAGATATGGACTGACCAGCCATCCTCCGCATCCACCCAGACACTACGATAGGAGACGTTATCAATTTTCATATATTCATTGCCACCGTCGAAAAACCGGAACACATCACAGGGACGCGTAGGGAAGCATCCGGCTCGCGTGTATTCAAGCCCCCCGGGGCGAATACTTTATCAGGGAATGCCGGGATTTTCTCCCCGCATACAGGCATGGATCATACGGGCGGCGTCATACCGCCCCTTCCCGCCCGCGCGCCCGACATAGATGTGCGCGGAAAGCGGGAATAAAAGAGGTAACATGCCGGTATGACGATACTGGATGATGTCCTGCCGCGTTTCACCTTCCGTGAACGGCACGCGATCACGATTGCCGCCCCGGCGGACAGGATTCTTGCCTGCGTCCGCCATTACCGGGCGCGGGAGGACCCGCTGGTCCGTACCGCGATCCGCCTGCGCGAGACACCCGCGCGGCTGCTGGGCCGATCATGCCGGCCGCCACTGGACCTTGATGACTTCACGCCACTGGGGCGTGCGGGAGACAACGAACTGGCCATGGGCCTGATCGGGAAGTTCTGGAAGGCGGATTACGGACTGCTTCCCGTTACCTGCGCGGCGTCCTTCATGGCCTGCCGCCGCGATGATGTCTGCAAGCTGGCGATGGGCTTTCACGTTCACCCCGCGCCGGGTGGCCGGTCCGCCTGATGACGGAGACGCGCGTTTTCTGCCCCACCCCGGCGGTACTGTGGCGTTTCGCGCCCTACTGGTACCTGATCCGCCCCGTCAGCGGCCTGATCCGGCAGCGGATGCTGGCCATGCTCAGGCGGCAGGCCGAACAGGGGGAGCGCGTAAAAGACGGGGGCGCATAAAAAAACATCCCGCCATGCACGGGCATGGCGGGATGTTCCGGTTCACACCAACCGGGTGGATCAGCCCTGCGGGCCGTCCGACACCGGCAGGCGGGTCAGGATGGAGGTCAGGCGCTGGGCGAAGCCGGTCGGATCCTTCGGGCTTTCACCATCCTGAATCCGGGCCATGTCCATCAGCACCAGCGCAATATCCTGCACCGGGTCGCCATTCCTTACCCGCGTGGCCAGATCGAGGATCAGCGGATGGCCGGGATTGACCTGCAGCACCGGGGCCGTATCGGGCACCTGCTGGCCGCTGCGCTTCATGAGCCGGATCATCTGCAGGTCAGGGCCAGATTCGGGGGCCGCCAGCACCACGGCGCTGTTGACCAGCCGGTTGGTGCCCTTCACGTCCGATACCGCGTCGCCCAGCGCTTCCTTCAGCGCGGGAACGACCACTTCCAGCGCGCTCTTTTCCTCCGCCGTTTCCTCAGGCGCGCCGAACTTTTCCAGATCGGTGTGGAACTGGCTGATATTGCGCAGCGGCGTGTCCTTGTACACGCCCAGACGGTCCGGCCAGAAGGAGTCCACCGCGTCCGACAGCAGCAGCACCTCGATCCCGCGTGCGCGGAAGCCTTCAAGCTGCGGCGAGGTCGGCAGCATTTCCGTCCGGTCGCCGGTCAGGTAATAGATCGCTTCCTGTTCCGGCTTCTTGCGTTCCAGATACGCATCCAGCGTGGTCCAGCCCTCCTGCGTGCTGGACCGGAAGCGCGCGATGGTGGCCAGTTCGGTGCGGTGCTCGGCGTCATCCCAGATGCCTTCCTTGAAGGTGGGGCCGAAATTGTCCCAGAATTTCTCGAAATCCGCTTCGTCCTTCGCGCGGGTCTTGAGTTCCGAGATCACGCGGTTGGTCACGGCCTTGCGGATGCGCGCCAGTACGGGAGTGGCCTGCAGCATCTCGCGCGAGACGTTGAGCGGCAGATCCTCCGTATCGACCACGCCGGTTACAAAGCGCAGCCACGGCGGCAGCAGCCCGGCATCGTCGGTAATGAACATGCGGCGCACATGCAGGCGGATCTGGCTTTCACGCACCGGCTCGGCGAATTCGAAGGGCTTGCTGCCCGGAATGAACAGCAGGGCGGAGAATTCCAGCGTTCCTTCGGCATGCCAGTGCAGCGTGGCCCACGGCGTATCGAAATTATGGCTGACGTGACGGTAGAACTCGTTGAGCTGTTCCTCGTCGATCTCGCCACGCGGCTTGCGCCACAGGGCCGTGCCCTTGTTGGCGGCCGTCTCCTCGCCGTCCTTGACGATGCTGATGGGCCAGGAGATGTGATCGGCCCATTTGCGCACGATCGTCTCAAGCTGCCACGAATCAAGGAAATCGTTCGCGTCTTCCTTGATGTGCAGGATGATGTCGGTGCCCGCCTTCTCACGCGTGGCGGGGCTTATGGTGTAATTGCCCTTGCCGGTGGAGGACCAGCGCCACGCTTCCTCGCTTCCCGCGCGGCGTGAGATCACGTCCACCCGGTCCGCCACCATGAAGGCGGCATAGAAGCCCACGCCGAACTGCCCGATCAGGCTCGGCTTGTCCTCGGGCTTGGCGTTGGCCAGTTCCTCGCCAAAGGCGCGGGTGCCGGAACGCGCGATGGTGCCCAGGTTGCGGGCCAGTTCATCCTTGCCCATGCCCGCGCCATCATCGCTGATGGTCAGCAGGCGGGCATCCTTGTCGGGGTTGATGCGGATCTTCGCATCATCGGGCAGGGCGCGCGCGCCGTCGGTCAGGGCCTCGAAACGGCGCTTGTCGGTGGCGTCGGCGGCGTTGGCCACCAGTTCACGCAGGAAAATTTCACGTTCCGAGTAAAGCGCATGCACCACAAGGTCGAGCAGCCGCCCGACCTCGGCGCTGAATTCATGCTGTTCACCCGTGGCTTCGGGCGTCGTTGTGGTTGTCTGTTCGGTCATTGTCTGTCCTGTTATTTATGAAAATGCCGGTAGATTACAATTTGTAAGGGATATGGAAATCTTCACGGGGATTTTCAATGGCCTGCGCCAGCGTGTTTTTCAACGGCCGTCTGAAAACCCTGCCCTTCGCGGCATCCCGCAAATCCTGGGGGGAGTTTCTGGTGCCGCTTTTTTCAAAAAGCTTCAGGGAACGCCGCCTTTTTGAAAAAAGGAGGCACCCAAAACTTTTACTGTTTTTTATCAGGTAGTTATTTTCAGGCAGCGTCTCAGTCAAAATCCGTCGGCAGGTCCGCATTGCGGGCATGGACGAACATGCGCGCGATCTGTTCGGGCAGTACGCGCCCCACCGACAGATCGGCGGGAATGTCCGCCGCACCGAACCAGCCGATTTCCGATGTCTCGATACTGGTGCACGCCACACCGCCGGTCAGTTCACACAGGAAGAACAGCGTATAGCACGGAAACGGTCCGGGCGGATGGCCCTGCCGGTCACGGTCCCACACGGCGGCAAGGCGGATCACGCGGATGGTGTGGCCACTTTCCTCCCGCACTTCCTTGATCACGTTTTCCACCGGGGTCAGGTTCACATCCGCCCACCCGCCCGGCAGGGTCCAGCGGTCATGGTCCAGCCGCTCGCGCACCATCAGGATACGCCCGCGCGCGTCGAACACGCCCGCGCGGACCACGACCTTGGGCGTGGCGTAGCCGTGCTGGCCGGTCAGGAGGTCCAGCACGCGCTCCATCACCGCCCCGCTGCCCACGGCCATCATGTCGGCCGCGATTTTCCTTATGCTTTCATAACGTTCCCGATCGAACGGGTTCTGGGTAAAGGCCAGTCCGCTCTGCGCCAGGGCCTGCAGTTCACGCGCCCATAGCAGCCATTGCGGCATGGCCCGCGCCGTCACGGGGTCTCTCCATCAGGCGACCAGCCGGGCGGGGCGAGCTCAAAGCTGCTGAATACGAAAGCAGGCGCGACCTGACAGGCCACAAGGCTCCAGCCCCCCTGGCTGGACGCGGCCTGCCATGCCCCGGCGGGCACCACGGCCTGAAGCACCTGCCCCTGCCCCACAAGCGGGCCGAGCAGGACACGGCTG
>NZ_BAIO01000192.1 GCF_000613305.1 Komagataeibacter kakiaceti JCM 25156 | reverse complement strand
CCGCGACACCCGCGGCCGCCGCGCCTTCGCCCTGCTGCAGGTGGGGGAACGTGACCGGGCGGAAGCCACGCTGCGCCGCATGTGGCCCGACATCCAGAACGACGCCGCCCTGTGCCATTCCACCCAGATGGTGGCCGACGCCATGGGCATGAAGGATCTGGCAACCCAGATGCTCATGCTGATCGACACCAACGAAAACGAACACAGCACGCACGCCGCCCGTTTCCCCCTGCCCCCACTCCAGCCCGCGCATGGCTTCCGCATGGATCCGGCGCTGGTCTATGCCCTGACACGGCTGGAATCCAATTTCGACACCAATGCCGTTTCAGGTTCCGGCGCACATGGTCTCATGCAGGTCATGCCGGTGACCGCCGGTTTCGTGGTGCATGAAAAGGACCGCTTCACCCGCCACCCGGCGGCGTTGCATGACCCCGCGACCAATCTGGATATCGGGCAGCGTTACGTCCTGTATCTGGGCCAGCTTTCCGCACAGGCCGGGGGGCGGCACGTGCCCGCGGGCGGTGACATGATCCGTATGCTGGCCAGCTATAATGCCGGGCCATCCGCCATTTCGCGCCGCAGCGCCACGATGGACGAGGATGCGGATCCGCTACTCTATATCGAGAGCCTGCCCAGCAATGAGACGCGCGATTATGTCCGCCGGGCCTTTACCTATCTCTGGATCTACGCCGACCGGCTGGGTCTGGCCGCCCCCTCGCTCGAAACGCTGGCGCGCAATGAATGGCCTGCCTTCGGTTCGGAAACCGCCATGGCGGGGCATGCCGGCCACACCATCCACTGAACATTACAGCCCGTATCGCTGTAAAAAAGGGGCGCATCCCGATACCGGATGCGCCCCTTTTTTCTGGAAGCCTTCCGGGAACACCGCCTTTTTGAAAACGGGCGGCGCCCGGAAACTCCTGTCAGTTATTTTCAGGCCGTGTCCGGCAGGCCAGTCCGGCCTCAGTTCTCGGCCAGAAGCTGGCGGCTGGCCTGCACCCGCACCACGCGGCGGCCCTCCATTTCCAGCACCTCGAACAGCCAGCCCGAAAAGACCACCTTATCCCCCCTGGCGGGCACGCGGCGCAGCAGGGCCAGTATCAGACCCGCCAGCGTATGATAACTGCCTTCCGCCGGAAGATCGGACAGGCCCAGCCGGTCCTTGACCTCATCGGCGGGCATGGAGCCGTCCAGCACCAGAACACTGTCATGCGCCAGACGCTGGGGCGGGGTATTGCCCGGCTCATGCTGCTCACCCACGATCGCGCCGAACAGGTCGGATGAGGTGACGATCCCCTCGAACGATCCATATTCATCCAGCACCAGCGCCAGACCCAGCGGGGATGCCCGCATCCGCTCCAGCATGTCGAAGGCGGACAGCGTATCGGGCACGGAGATGGGATGCCGCAGCCCCACCCCGATGGAGGGGCTCTTGCCATCCAGAAAACGGTCAAGCATGTCCTTGGCCAGAATTATGCCCACGGGGTTATCCACCCCCCCTTCGCACACCACGATGCGGGAATAGGTGGTCGAACGCAGGACCTGAAGCAGTTGCGCGCGTGATACGTGGCGTTCCACCCAGCACAGTTCGTTGCGGGGGGTCATGATCGCGCGCACCGGGCGCTCGGCCAGGCGCAGCAGGCGCTCGATCATGTCGCGCTCCTCCTGCTCCAGCACGCCCGCCTGCGCGCCCTCGGCAATATAGGCCCGCAGTTCCTCGACCGAGACGGACTGGCGGATCGCGCCGCCAATTCCCATGACCTTCAGCACCAGTTCGGACGACCGCCCCAGCAGCCACACCACCGGGCGGGTCAGCCACGCCATCCATTCCAGCAGCAGCGACAGCCGCGCGGCGATCAGTTCGGGCTGGCGGAGCGCGATCTGCTTGGGCACCAGCTCGCCCAGCACCAGCATGACGGCGGTAATGGCACTGACCACCAGCAGCATGGCAATTTCATCGGCAATGGAATGCAGGGCCGGGATCTGGGCCAGCCAGCGGCTGACGCCCGCCTCGATACTGCTGCCGCCAAAAGTACCTTCCAGAATCGAGACAAGGGTCATGCCGATCTGGACGGTGGGAAGGAAGCTCTGCGGATCGCCCGCCAGTTTCAGCGCCCGGTCGGCCCCGGCCGTGCCATTGCGCACCAGAATGGCGAGCCGCGCGCGCCGGGCGGAAATGAGCGCCAGTTCACCCATGGCGAAAAGCCCGTTGAGCAGGACCAGGCACAATATGACAATCAGTGAGACAACCATGATCCCGCCATCCTACAGCATAATTGCCCGTCCGGGCACACTGCGCGTACCGGGGCCGGGACATGCAAAAAGAAAAGGCGGAACCCCACGGTCCCGCCTTTTTCCATCATGCCGCCCCGCAAGGGGGCTGGTCCGCCTGTCGTCAGTCGGCGGCGTCGGCCGTTTCAGCCGGCGCGGACACCTTGTTCACGCGCGGGGGCGCTGCCGGCTTCTTGCGGGCCGCGAGTTCCGCCATCTTGGTATCAACGTGCTGGGTAAAGACGTATTCAGCCGGGCGCTGGTGTTCCAGCGAGATTTCCGGAACCATAGGCTTTTCCGTCTCCGGCCCGAACAGCGCGACCTTGGCGATGTGCCAGGGGCGGCGGACCGCATCCATCACGGCCGTTGATTCGTAACCCGAATGGACCATGCAGTCGGCGCATTTTTCGTAATTGCCGGTGCCGTAGGCGTCCCAGTCGGTATCGGCCATGAGTTCTTCAAAGCTCTTGGCGTAACCTTCACCCAGCAGGTAGCACGGGCGCTGCCAGCCGAACGGGTTGCGCAGCGGCTTGCCCCATGGCGTGCAGTGGTACTGCTCGTTACCCGCAAGGAAGTTCAGGAACAGCGGCGACTGCGTGAAACGCCACTTCTTGCCCTTGCCAAGACGGAAGATGTCGCGGAAGAGCTGCTTCGTCTTCTGGCGGTTCAGGAAGTGTTCCTGATCCGGCGCGCGCTCATAGGCATAGCCCGGCGCGGTCATGATGCCATCCACGCCCATGGCCATCACTTCATCGAAGAAGGCCGCGACACGCTTCGGGTCGGCCCCGTCGAACAGGGTGCAGTTGATCGACACGCGGAAGCCACGGGCCTTCGCCTTCTTGATCGCCGCGACCGCGCGTTCGTACACGCCGTCCTGACAGACGGAGGCGTCATGCATCTCCGGGTCGCCATCAAGATGCACGTCCCACGAGAAGAAGGGGCTGGGCTCGTAATCGTCCATCTTCTTTTCCAGAAGAAGGGCGTTCGTGCACAGATACACGTACTTCTTGCGCGCGATCAGCCCACGGATGATCTCGGGCATTTCCTTGTGCAGCAGCGGCTCGCCACCGGCCACGGCAATGACCGGCGCACCGGCCTCGGTATCCGCATCAAGGCATTCCTGAACGCTCAGGCGCTGATTGAGGATCTGGGCGGGATAATCGATCTTGCCGCACCCGGCGCAGGCCAGGTTGCAGCGGAACAAGGGCTCGAGCATCAGCACGAGCGGATAACGTTTGCGCCGCGTGACATGCTGCTTGACAACATAGGCACCGACGCGGACTGCCTGCATAATCGGAACGGCCATGAAACCTCTGCTCCTGCACCGGCCCAACCGCCGGTCTCATATTTCAAGTCTGGTAGGCTGGACTATGGTCACATCCACCTACAAGAAAACAAGCCCAACCTGACTCAGCCTGCATCCAGAGCATGCCGAGGTTGCGGACTTGTACGACACATGAAGCCTTTCGGGAGGGTATAGGACAAAAACCATCCTGTATTCAATTGCTATCGCCTTTGGTGTGGCCAATTAACAACAGTCCCGGAATTAGAGACTGTATTTACATACTTAATCGGAGTAACACAGCGCGATTACGCTACGGTCGCCATGGTTTTCGTGCCATGAGCCGCCATTCATCGCCGCCGGGGCAGTCCGGCCTGCCCCCCGCACGGGTGCCGGGCCGGCCAACCGGAAACCGGGTTGGTTCCGCCCCTGCACACCGGGAAAGGGCCAACGCAGAACAATGGACGCGAAGTATCATGGATCAGCCCAAA
>NZ_BAIO01000193.1 GCF_000613305.1 Komagataeibacter kakiaceti JCM 25156 | reverse complement strand
TCCGGCGCAGCAGGCACGCCGCCCTGCGCCACCCCGCAAGCGAACGGTCCGACATCCGGCCACTGAGCAGCGCCACCGGGATATGCCGCACCACGCAGGCGGCAATCAGGTTGGGCCAGAGTTCACTTTCCACCAGCGCGGCCACGTCGGGCTGCCAGAAATCCAGAAACCGGGCCACCCAGCGCGGCACGTCCAGCGGCGCGAACTGATGATGGACCCGTTCGTGGCCGGGCAGGTCGGGCAGGCGCGTATGCAGGATTTCCGCCCCGGAAATGGTGCCGGTCGTGACCAGAACATGCTGCCCGGCACTGGAGAGAAGAATCTGGCGGATAACCGGCATGACTGCCACCGTCTCCCCCACGCTTGCGGCGTGAAGCCATATCAGCCGGCCCGGGGGGCGCAGCAGGCAGGGGGCAAAGCCACGGCGTTGCGGCAGGCAGGCCGCGATCTCCTTGCCCCGGCGTACCCGCCGCCACAGGTTAAGGCGCAGGGCCGGGGCAAGCAGCGTTGCCAGCCCCCGCCACCCGGCCCCCAGAATGGCGCTGCACACGCGCTGTTTCAGGTGGTCGGGATGGGTCATGCCTGTGCAAGCGGGAAAACAGGGTTGCGCATAACCTTGCGGTAACACGCCTCATGATGGCGGAAAAGGATATGCGTATCCCGGATGCGGTATCAGGGGCATGCTGCCCGATGCGGATGGCCTGCATGGAAAAGCCCGGCCCCCGCCTGCGCCCTGGAAACCGCAAGCAGATAACTGATTGCGGAAAAAACGATAAAAGTTTTTGGGTGCCGCCTTTTTTCAAAAAGGCGGCGTCCTTTGAAGCTTTCTGAAAAAAGCTTCACCAAAAACTTCCTTATGATTACAGGACGTTACGTGGGTTGGCTTTTGATGCGCGGACTATCGGGCAGGCAGGCACCCGCCCGCCTTCAGTCCAGAAAGCGGCGCAGGCCCAGACCCTGTTTGCGTTCATGCAGGATGGAGGCTGGTAGGCGATGGAAAACATTTCATGCGCCTGCTGCCAGACCGACACGTCTTCCGCCCGCTCGGTTTTCACGGTGGTCATGCCACAGCGCAGCATGAACTCGTACTGGTCGGGCAGGGGCTTGCCGGTCGCGCGGATTTCCCCGGTGAAGGACAGGTGCTCACGCAGCGCGCGCGCCTGCGTGAAGGCCCGCCCATCGCGGAAGGTGGCGAACGTCACCGCCACCAGTTCCAGCCGGGGCAGGACATGATGGAGCTGCCCCACATCCACATCCGGGCCAATGGCGACGCCCAGCGGGGCCTGACCCGCGCGGGCCAGCCCTTCCTCAAGCCGTTCGAGGGGCACGATCACCGCGCCATCGGGCAGCGGCGCGCCTTCCACGGCCTCCGTCCAGCGATCATCCGTAATGCGGCCATTCTCAAGCAGGGGCATAAACGGCGTCCTTGAAGCTGGCGGCGCCAAGGCGCCGGTAGGTGTCGATAAACTGCTCGCCTTCGGTCCGCAGCACCAGATAGGCGTCGATCAGCCGGGCGATGGCGTCAACTGTTTCATCTTCCGGCAACGCCGGGCCGATGATCTGCCCGATGGCCACGTCATTGCCAGCCGATCCGCCAAGCGTGAGCTGGAAGAATTCCTCCCCCCGCTTGTCCACGCCCAGAATGCCGATATGGCCCGCATGGTGGTGCCCGCAGGCATTGATGCAGCCCGAGATGTTGATGTGCAGCTTGCCAATACGTTCCTGAAGTTCGGGATTGGCGAAGCGTGCGCTCAGTTTCTGCGCGATGGGGATGGAGCGCGCATTGGCCAGCGAGCAGTAATCCAGCCCGGGGCAGGCGATGATGTCGCCCACCAGCCCGATATTGGGCGTGCCCAGACCGGCGGCGACCAGCCTGAGCCACAGTTCGCGCAGCCGGTCCTTGCGCACATGGCCCAGCACCACGTTCTGCATGTGGGTGACGCGGATTTCACCAAACGAGAAGCCATCGGCCACGTCCGCGATCACGTCCATCTGGTCGGCCGTGACATCACCGGGGATACCGCCATCAGGTTTGATGGAAATCACCACGCTGGTAAAGCCCGGATGCCGGTGGGGGTGGGTGTTGGTACGTACCCAGCGGTCAAATGCCGCATCCGCCTTGCGTTCGGCCGCCAGCCTGTCCGCCGCATCGGCCGGGGCGTCAAGGGCGGGAATGCCGAACCGGGCGCGGATTCCCGCCACAATGGCGGGATCCAGCATGTAATCGGCGCGGTTCATGAGCGCGAATTCGGCGTCCACCTTCTCACGGAACGTCTCGACGCCGAGCGCCTGCACAAGGATCTTGATGCGCGCCTTGTACATGTTGTCCCGGCGGCCGTAGGCGTTATAGACGCGCACCACGGCCTCGAGATAGGCGACAAGATCCTGCTCGGGCAGGTTGTCGCGCAGCAGCACGCCGATGATGGGCGTGCGGCCAAGCCCACCGCCCACGAATACGTCAAATACCGGACGCCCCTGCGGGCCGGGCCGGGCGACAAGCCCGATATCATGGAAACGCGCGGCCACACGGTCCTGCGGGCTGCCGCTGATCGCGATCTTGAACTTGCGCGGCAGGAACGCGAATTCCGGGTGCAGCGTGGACCACTGGCGCAGGATTTCGGCATGGATGCGCGGATCCAGCAGTTCATCAGCGGCGGCGCCGGCAAATTCGTCGCAGGTGACGTTACGGATGCAGTTACCGCTGGTCTGTATGGCGTGCATGTCCACATCGGCCAGCTGTTCGAGGATGTCAGGCGTATCCTCCAGCCGGATCCAGTTGAACTGCATGTTCTGCCGCGTGGTGAAATGGCCGTACCCACGGTCATGGGTGCGGGCGATATGCGCCAGCGCGCGCATCTGGTCCGCGCCCAGCATGCCATAGGGAATGGCCACGCGCAGCATGTAGCATGTAGCTGGAGGTACAGCCCGTTCATGAGGCGCAGCGGCTTGAATTCGTCTTCAGTCAGGTGGCCCGCGATGCGGCGGTTCACCTGCTCACGGAACTGGGCCACGCGCTGGGAAAGGAAGGTACGGTCCACCTGGTCATAGGCATACCGTCCAACAGGCAGGGTCGCTGTGTTAGTGGACATCGGATGTCTCCACGGGCGCGAATTCAGGGTGGACGCTCGGGCCGAAGGCGCGGATGCGCTCGCGCACCGTCAGGGGCGTGACGCCTGCGGCCGAAGGGTCAAGCTGCACGCCGTAAATGCCGACAACCCGCCGTGCATCGGGGGTGGCGCGAACCTGCTTTATGGTCGCTTCCACATCCGCGTTATCAATGATGCGGGCATGGCTGATCGTTTCCGACCATCCCGTTGCGGTCAGCCAGACAATACGGCCATCAAGCAGGCGGTTGGCCGTGATGACGCTTGTACCGGTCAAATCCCGGCGGTTGTTCCTGACATCCACTTCTGAACCGATTCCTATTCAGGCGACAGGATTGTTCTGCCGCGACTGGTACATACACTGTCCGCGCCCGCATGTCCGGTGTTCATCGCGCAACCCGGCGCCGGTTTCATGTGGCCAGCCCCCATGGCCGGGAGCTGGCCTGCATGAAATTAGGAGCGCGCGCGTCCCGCCGCACCGTCAATGCGGATCGCATCCCCGATGAAGGACGCGAGCTGGGCTGCGGTTTCATCGCTGCCGCGCTGCGCCGTTTCCAGCCGCAGGGCCGGGGCGGTGGGGGCTTCATACGGGGCGTCAATGCCAGTGAAACCGGCAATCTTGCCCGCGCGCGCCGCCGCGTAAAGACCCTTGGGGTCACGCTGTTCGCATGTGGCCTGCAGCGTGTCGATGAAGATTTCGTGGAAACCGTCACCCACGATCTGACGGGCCAGTTCACGGTCCGCGATGGTGGGGGAGATCAGCGCCACGATCACGACCTGGCCGCTTTCCGCCAGAATCCGGGCCACGGCCGCAGCGCGGCGGACGTTTTCACGCCGGTCCGCATCCGAAAAGCCAAGGTCCGAACACAGCCCGGCGCGCAATGTGTCCCCATCCAGCACCGACACATCGACGCCACGGGCGAACAGGCGGTTTTCCG
>NZ_BAIO01000194.1 GCF_000613305.1 Komagataeibacter kakiaceti JCM 25156 | reverse complement strand
GGCGGCGGCGCCGGTCCTGTCAGAACTTGATCTGGAACAGCGACATGACGCCATGGAAATGCTCCGGCTCCCTGCCGCCATGGACCTGTCCATATTCATATTGCACGGACATGCGGATAATGGCGGTCGGCCACCAGTTGACCGCCAGCGCCCCGACCTGCTGGTTGCCCCCCTGCACCGGCGCGGATTGCAGATCCGCCTGTGAATAGCGTGCCGCGACTTCCAGCACGCCGTAGCCGTTGCACAGGACCGTCTCCTTCCTGTCGCAGGCAGGCGAGGAAAACGCGGCCGTGCGCCCCTTCCACTCCCTTGCCCGGCCATTGAACGTATAGCCAAGCTGACCGTACCAGCCATGAAAATGCAGGGGCTGGTTACCCGTACGGCCCAGACGGCTGTTGACCAGAATGTCATACGCCTCACCCTGAAAGAACAGCCTGCGCCATGCCACGGCGGCCTCCAGCCCCAGCGCGCCCGCGCTGCTGGCCGCGATCTTTCCGGTATTGAGGTATTTCGCATCCGTGCCGGTATTCATTTCCGGCACATCGGAAAGTGTGAGGGCTGGGCTGGAATTGCGGGCCGAGGCCGGGCGGAACACCCATTCGCCCGAAAGGCCCAGATGAACCAGCAGTCCACCGGTCCTGACCGGCAGGCCCGCCAGGCGAAAGGCCATGCCGCGCTGGTTTCCGTTCTCTCCGGGGCCTGCGGTGCCCGCCGTGGCCGACAGGGCGAAGTGATAGCGCCTGCCATATGTTTCCGCCTGCACGGCCTGACGTTCGATGCCCGTGGCCAGATTGCGGGTGATGGTGGAAATGCTGGAGCGTTCAATAAAAACGGTATCGCCCTGCGCCTGCATGGATTCAAGGCCGAAGCTGGGTTTGAAAATACCGGCGGTGAACACGAAATGCTTCAGCCCGACATAGGAAACCTGCCCTTCGAACAGGCGCATCTGGCCACCCGGCGCGGGCCCGAAATCCCATATGCCCCCGACTTCCACCTGCCTGTGTATGTTCAGGCGCACGCCATTGCGCATCCGCGCCGCGCGCGCGCGTGCCGGGGCGGGCGGGAGATGCGTTGGCGAAACCGCCGACGTCAAGCTGGTCCGTGGCATAGGGCTTTATGGTAATGCCGGCCAGGGTGACGGTCGGGACAGTCTGCGCGTACAGCGTGCTGAATGGGTACAGAATGGACAGGGAAACCACGAACCCCGCTTGTAACCGACACGACAAAAGATACCACGCTCCCCGCAACCGCCCCATGAGGCCGGAACTCATACCATGGCGCGCGGACCGGGGGGGCCATCAAATATGCGCAGGTTCATGTTGCCTTAATGTAAACGGTTTTCAGCACGCCACGGCGTGCGCGCCGGGATGGGCGTGTTCATCGGGGTGGTCTCGTGCCCTGAGCACCCGGCCAAAGGGAATCTCGCCGTACACGGCAACATAGGTATTGTCCTTCCACGCCGTCCGGCCCGCGATCATGACCTCCCGCACCACGCCCACGGGGCGATTGACGACCTGACGGCAGCCGAACTGCTGGCGATATATGAACTCGTACGTGGATTCCGGCTCCCAGCGGCGCAGCGCCTCCGGGTCGATCACGCACAGATCGGCGCGCGCACCCACCTGAAGCACGCCCGCATTGATATTGAAGAACGCTGCGGGCAGGCCCGTCAGCCGATGGACCCCGGCGGCCACTTTCCCCAGCCCGTCCGGCTGGGCCATTTTCAGCAGGCGGAGGTTGCCATCATAAAAGCCCATATTGGCCAGATGCGCGCCACTGTCGTTAAAGCCCGGCAGTCCGGGGGTGGAACAGCAGTTTTTTCACCACGGCCGGATTGCGGTTGGCGATGGTCGTCTCCCACCGCAGGTCCGTATCCCATTGCCGCAGCAGATGGATGATGAATGTCGCGTCATCTCCCACCGGGTTGGGGAAGGTGCGGAAGAACGTGTCCTCATCCGCGTTGGCCGCCCCCCTGCGCCCCCGGCTCGCCTGCCAGCGCAACAGGCGGTGATAGGGCGCGGCCAGTGTCTCGCCACGCCAGTTATCCAGCGGGGCGGCGGCCACGGTCATGTCCGACAGGCGGCGGGTCAGGACGGTTTCCTCCTGCCTGAGCAGCCGCCGCAGCCGCGCCATGGGGGACCAGCCTGTCCTGCCTTCGAGCCACATATGCCTGAAGGACGCGATCCATTCGGGGTCATTGAGGATATGCGCGCGCCCTGTGCGGTCCTCGGGTTCGAGTTCGTTCAGGGCGCGCAGTTCCGGGATCTCGTCGGCCAGCGGATTGATCGCCCCGTCACTCCAGAGCCTGAACGTGCCCGACAGCGCCTGAAAGCGGAAATACCCATCCAGAAACCGCGAATTGAGAATGGCCGAAAGCATGAGGCACAGCGCCACGGCGGCCCGGTTGGTCTGTAGATCAAGGACCGCCAGCACGGTCGTCCGGAGCGGTCGGCCGAACACGCGCCCGCTTGTCAGCATGAAACTGCGGACGGCCTCGATGAAATTATCCTTCGATGGTGTCGCCTGCCATACCCGGCCATAGCGGCGGACCACGCCGGTCAGTTGCCGCAGTTCATGAAAGCTCGCGTACTGCGTGGGAATCCTCCGGTTCTTGTGCGGATCATTCGCCAGGAAATGGAAGGGCAGCGCATCGGTCGAAAATCCGGGATAGCCCTGCGCCATGGCCGCATCGACCAGACGTTCCATTCGCGCGCGTTCACCCCGCGTGGGGCGGCGACTGACGGAACCATGCAGGCCCATCACCTCGATCCGCAACATGGAATGGGGCAGGAGCGGCACGATATTGGGGCCAAGCGGCAGACTGCCAGATGGTCGAGATAGCCCTGTGAATCCGTCCATGAACAGGTATCGGCCACCTTGCGCAGCACGGATTTGGGCATGTTCTCCACCCGGGCGAAACAGTCCACGATGGGGTCTTCCCCGTCGCGGCGCTGGTTGCCAAAGGTCACGCCCAGCGAACAGTTGCCAATGACCGCCGTGGTCGTGCCGTGGCGGACGACCTCGGGCAGTTCGGGGGCCACTTCCAGTTCAAGATCCAGATGGGTATGAATGTCCAGCAGCCCCGGCATGAGCCACAGCCCGGTGCAGTCCACCACGCGCGTATCGTCGCCCGCGGGCAGGTCCGTGCCGATTGCTGAAATGATGCCGTCTGACACGGCGATGTCGGAAATGATGGGATCGCATCCCGTACCGTCAAAAAACAACGCGTTACGATAAAGCGTATCGGGCACCTGTGCCTCCTTGAAGAGGCCATGACGCGAACATGGCGGGGTCGTGCAGTATGGCGTTCAGGCCCGCTGCGCACGGGCTGAACGCCATGGTCATAACCCTGTGGAAACGGATTGGTTGCGCACGAAACCATCGCCCGCCGCGATGGTTCAGGGCGGGGGCATGTTGTGGGTGCCGCTTACACGGAACAGGAGGAACAGGGCGATGAGGATCAGGACGATGGGCAGCAGGCCCAGTCCGTTGAATCCCGGGCTACCCGCGCCGCCGTACCAGCCGGAGCGGTAACCGTACCCACCCCCGCCAATGGCGAAGATGAGCAGCACAATAACCAGCAGCGTCAGCATGGGAGATACTCCACCAGAAGCCTGCTGTCCCAACGTCACGTGGTGTATAAGGTTCCACGCGCCGCCCGGCGTGAAAAGCGCATGAAACCGGCCGGCCCGATGCCCCCGACCCCGATGCGGAGATGCGTTGCGTGATCCCTTTTTCCGTCCTTGATCTCTCCCTCATTACCCGTGGCGCCAGCGTGGCGGACGCGCTGCGCAATACGTGCGATCTGGCCCGGCTGGCGGACGGGCTGGGGTTTCACCGCTACTGGCTGGCGGAACACCATGCGATGCCGGGCATAGCCTCGGCCGCGACCGCCGTCCTGATCGGGCAGGTCGCCGCCGCGACACGGCGTATCCGCGTGGGGGCGGGCGCATCATGCTGCCCAATCATTCACCACTGGTGGTGGCGGAGCAGTTCGGCACGCTGGAAACGCTGTTTCCCG
>NZ_BAIO01000195.1 GCF_000613305.1 Komagataeibacter kakiaceti JCM 25156 | reverse complement strand
CGCCGATGACATGCACCGGCCCGCCATCGGGCATCAGGCGTGGAGATGGTCAGGCCCAGCGGGGCCGCGACCGAAGGATCCCCCGCCATGGACAGGGCGATGCCCAGCATCATGAGGTTGACCGGCTTCATCGGGCGCAGCGCGACCTGGAGCGGGTGATCGGCCGGGGATTGCAGGAAGCGGCCCATGGCGCGCATGGAGCGTCGTCCGAGGCATTGAGTGTTGCGAACAGGTTCTGCCTGTAGGTGTCCACATCCGTATCACGGCTTCTGGCCAGGCTGGCCAGCACGTGGTCCGCCAGCGAGTGGTCTTCCCATGTCAGGGCGGCGGAGACGATGCGGGCGGTCTCGGGGACGATGGCCATGTCATCAAAGGGAATCTGGTCCAGTTCGGCCACCATGCTCAGGTTGCCCATGTCCGGCGCGTTGATGGTCAGCGGCTCCAGGCGCACGCGGCTCGCGTTGCGGTCGCTGGTGCTGCTGGCGTGGATGTTGCCGGTGAAGTGGTCGTAGCCGAAGGCGTTGAGGATGGAGGGGTTGTCCGTTCCGGTGGACCAGATGGTCAGGTTGGTCAGCGTCGTATCCATCCTGTCCTCCGTCTCGGTGGAGGTGCGCGACGTGGCGACGTGGTCGATCTGGAGCATGGGATGCGTGCTGTCGATCTCGACCTTCTTCAGATCCATGGTCTGCGCATGGCTTTCATGGATCAGGTGGCCCGACTGGATCAGGCTCGCCACTTCCCCCGCGAAATCCGGCCCGTCGAAGCGGATATGCTCGACGGACAGGCGGCGCGTGGGCGCAAGGTTGATCTGGGTCGCCAGCCGGTCCATCTCCAGCGTGGAGGAGCGGCCGGTCCCGTACTGCCCCACCACCATGTGCCCGACCGTCACATCGGTCTGGCTGCGCGGAATGGCCAGGTGCATGTTGTTGAACGTGCCCCTGTCCAGCACGAGGGAATCAAAGCCCAGCGGCCGGGCCGTGTCGGCCGTGGCGCGCGCGGTATTGGGCAGCACGAGGTTGGTGAGCGCGACCCGATCCAGCGAAATCGTGCTGTCCGGGGTCATGACCTTCACATCACGCAGGACAAGGCTGCCGATCCGTTCGCCCTGTACGTTGTTGCCCGTCAGCCCGCCCAGCCGCACATCCGCCGCCGTAAGCGTCATGGCCGGGTTGTGATAGGTCACGGCCGTGAAATGCGCGCCGCGCGCCAGCGTGCGCGGCCGGGCCGTGGCGTAGCTGAAGGAGGCGTCAGGCCCGAGGGAGGCCCGGAAGTCGGCAATGCCGGCTTCGAGCCTGCGCTCGGCGAAATGGTGCACCCCCCAGCCGCCGACAAGCAGCGCAAGTACAAGCAGGGGAATGGCGGGATAGAGTTTCTTCACGAGCCTGACATCCGTAATAAGCCTGAGCCGAGTGCTATCGCATTCCGCCCCCCCTCGGCAATCGCCTGAGGGACGGGTTGGTTCCGAAAGATGGCGGTATCATGATACCACACGCTCTTTTTTAGCGGAAAAATGCCGCCTCCCGGCATTATGCACTTGACGTTTGCCGCGCGTACGGATGATAACGCGCCACCCGTTACCGCTACATTATCTGGACGGAACACTGAATCCATGAAGACCACACCCTCGCTGAAACCCGCAGAGGTGACGCGTGGCTGGACCCTGATCGACGCCGAAGGCTCGTTCTGGGCCGGCTGGCGGCGATCATCGCCCAGCGCCTGCGCGGCAAGCACAAGCCCCAGTTCACCCCGCATGTTGATTGCGGCGACAACATCGTCGTCATCAACGCCGAGAAGATCCGTCTGACCGGCAACAAGGTGAACCAGAAGCTGTTCCATTATCACACCGGCTACCCCGGCGGGATCAAGGAACGCACGATCACCCAGCGCCTGACCGGCAAGAACCCCGGCGACGTGGTGCGCAAGGCGGTCGAGCGCATGATCACCCGTGGCCCGCTGCAGCGCGCGCAGATGAAGCATCTGTACGTCTATGCCGGCAGCGAACACCCGCATGACGGGCAGAAGCCGCAGGTTCTTGACGTTGCATCGCTGAACCGCAAGAACGCCGTCACCACCCAGAACGTCGGGGCCTGAACATCATGTCCGAAACACAAGAGCGTACAGGCACGCTGGCCGACCTGAAGGAAGCCGTCGCGACCGGTCAGGTTGTCTCCTCGCAGGAAGCCGCACCCGTTTACGAAGCCAAGCGCGACGCGCAGGGCCGTTCCTACGCCACGGGTCGCCGCAAGGACGCGGTTGCCCGCGTGTGGATCAAGCCGGGCAAGGGCGACATCATCGTCAATGGCCGTCCGGTCGGCACCTATTTCGCCCGTCCGGTCCTGCGCATGCTGATCACGCAGCCTTTCCTGGTTGCCGATCGCTACAACCAGTTCGACGTGTACTGCACCGTTGTCGGTGGTGGTCTGTCGGGTCAGGCTGGTGCGGTCCGTCATGGCATCAGCCGTGCGCTGACCCATTACGAACCCGCGCTGCGCAGCATCCTGAAGGCCGCTGGCTTCCTGACGCGCGATTCGCGTGTTGTTGAACGCAAGAAGTACGGCCGCGCCAAGGCCCGCCGTTCCTTCCAGTTCAGCAAGCGCTGATCCTGCTTTTCCCGCTGCGTGCGCGGCGGGATACGGGTTTTTCAACAGGGTCGGTTCCGCAGGGGACCGGCCCTGTTGTGCATCAGGGCTCCGTCTGGCGGGTGAACGGGTTGGGCATGCGCCCCGCCCTGCGCGTGGGCAGGTGCGTGGGCAGGTCTTTCTGGGCGGCAAGGGTGTCCACCACCTGCTGGAAGAACGCCAGTAACGCGCGCGCGCGCTCCAGCCCGGCGCTGTCACGCTCCAGGTTCGTCTGGCCATAAAAGGCGATGCTGTCCGTGCCGTTTTCCACCGTCATGCCGCCAATGGTGCGGCTGGCGCTGTTATCGGCAAAGGGGACGAGATCGGATTTGGCCCCCGTGGGGGAATGGACTGTCATGGTCATGCCTCCTCTGCCGCCCTTCCTTACCATAGCCAGCGGGTATGGCGCGTATGTCGCGTGCGGCGTGGCGCGCGCATCCTGCCAAAGGGCAGGGTCATGCAGACCTGTTTCATGCTCGGGGGCAGCGCGGGGAAAGGATCAATCCCCGTGACATGGGTGAGCAGGACCACGCTGACATGGCTGCAACCGGGATTGCGCGCCGCATTATGGCATACATACACCCCCGTCTGCCGCCTGCGGGGATCATAGACCGCCTTCCATGTGGAGGTCGGGACCAGCACCCGGTCCGGGCCGATCATGGCGATCGTGCGGGTATGGAAGGCCGGGCCGGTCACGACGTAAAGCTCCCCCTCGCGCAGGGCCAGCCTGCGCACCGCCGATTCGATATCGGCCCATCGGCCCCGGTTCAGTTCCGCGCGCTGGGGCACGATGTTGGACAGGGCGAAGCTTTCCTCCTGCGCCTGCCGGTCGGGCATGTCGCCCGATGGCGTCATGTGCCCACGATCGAAGCCGGAGCGGACATAATCCTCCAGTTCCGCGCGGAAGGGAGAGGGAATGCGGGGATCGGGGTGAAAATCACCCTGGCGCGGGGTGGACATGGCGGCCCGGACCATGGGGGCGTCAAGATGCTCGGCGCTCCATAACGGTTCGTGCGCCAGACTGGAATGCAGCACGGCGAAGCGGGCATTGCACAGAATCTGTGTCTGTGCCGCCAGTTGCGCGTTATCGAGCGTTGGCAACCGGTTCCCGGCCCCGAACTGCGCGCAGTCCGCCGCCCGCGCCGCCGTAACGCCCGCCATGGCCAGCAGGCAGGCAAGGATCGCGACAATCCGGTATCTCATGCGCGGAGCAAACTGGCTGCCAAAAAAACACAAGTTTTCAGGCACCGCCCTTTTTCAAAAAGGCGGTGGCCCCTTCCATGCCATCCAGACGGGGCAACGCCCCGGCAGGTTGCCACGGCTTGCGGCGGGGATGTGGCGGCTTTCACGCCCGGGCCCGCGTGGCACGGATCATGGGGGTGCGGG
>NZ_BAIO01000196.1 GCF_000613305.1 Komagataeibacter kakiaceti JCM 25156 | reverse complement strand
GCGGACCACCTGCCCGTTCCGGGCGGCAGGGGCGGTCGCGCTGGCGGGCGCATCCTTAAGGGAGGCGGATGAAGTCGCAGGCTGTAACACGTTACTCTGATCCCCTGGGTCTGCGGCGCCATGCCGGGCCGGTATATCGGCTCAGGCTCATGTCATAGACGATGCTACAGCCTCCCATCCATGACACAACCCCGCCAGCGGATGGATCGGGACGCATTATTTTTTCCGTCTGGGCGCGGGCATGGTATGGCGAGAACCGGACCGGAAGGGGCCAAGCATTCCATGAACCATCCCCGCGTATCGCCGCCCCCCGCTTCATGCCCGGAGAATGGCCGGGCCTGGCGCTGTGTTCGGCTTTCCTGCTGTGGGCCAACCTGATCACCCCGCTCTGGGCGGATGATTACTGCCGGACCATGCCGCCCCATATCGGCACCATCCTGCGCATCGTATGGGGCAATTACAATTTCTGGACCGGGCGGTGGTTCACCACGCTCATCACCTTCCTGTTTCTCGACCTGCATCATTATGGCTCCCTGATCGTCTTCGCGGTGGTGAATACGGCGGTCTTCGCCTTTCTGGTGCATGTGGTGCTGCATATGTGCCGCAACGCCGTGGGCGACGCGCCCACGCCCGATACCCGCACGGGACTGGCGCAGTGCCTGCTGGTGTTTCTCATGCTGTGGTGGCTGCCCCGCACGATTGGCGAGGTCGCGCTATGGAAAACCGGCGCCATTGGCTATCTGTGGCCCGTAGCGGGGGAAATGTGGGTGCTGGCGCGCGTTCTCTCGCACCGCACGCACATGAATGCGGCGCAATACATCGCTGTTTTCCTGATCGCGACGTTTCTTGAACCCCTCTCCGCGCTGCTTGCGCTGATCCTGCTGGGAAGCTGCGTACTGGCATGGAAACACGCGCGCCCCATTCCGTGGGCGCTGCTGTGCAGCCATGGCGCGGGCATGGTGATGCTGGGGCTGGCGCCGGGCAATTACGTACGCGCGCGTACCCTGCCTCCCAGCCCCCTGCCCGACCGGCTGGATGGCCTGCTGGGCAATACCGGCAGCCTGTTCGATCCATTCTGGATTCCCTTCGTGCTGGTGATCGGGACGGGCCTGTTCATGGGCCGGCGGCGGCTTTCCCTGCCGCGCTGCCTGCGGGCGGGCCATGGCTGGGTGTTCGCGGCGCTGGCCCTGATCTACATGGTGTTCCTGCTCATGTTCCCGCGTGCGGCCATGGCGGCGCGGGTGTCCTATCCCGCCAGCGTGCTGCTGGCCTGCTATCTGGCCTGCCTGCTGTTTTCATGCCCGCTGAACCCGGCCTTCCGGGCGGTGCTGGCCGTCTCCTGCGTGGGGCTGACCGCCATGCATATGGCCATTGTCATTCCCGACCTGACCCGTCTGGCCCGCATAAGCCATGACTGGGTGGCCAGCACGCGCGCGCAGGTGGCGCGGGACCAGCCCGTGGTGCTGCCGCGCGTAACCATGGGGCCACGGCACAAACTGCTTTATGTACGCAAGGACATCATATTCGTCGGGATCAACCCGGACCCGCACAGCATGCTGACCGCGTGCTTCGCACGGGCCATGGGGGCATCCTCTGTCCGGTCAGTGCCCTGAGCGGCGCGCACCCGTGCCGCGCCGGTCCAAAATCAAGGGCGATGAGGGAGCGGCAGGCATGCAGGCCGCCCGGTTGTCATGACAGGGTGCATCTTCCATCGTGGCGCGCAGATTTAATCAGGAGATCATGACATGAGCCGTGAACCCAACGACACCATCCATGCCGCCCTCATCCACGCCGCCGCGATCCTGACCGCCGCGAAAAAGGAAGTCATGGAAAAGGCTTCGCCCGATGAGGTGAAGAAGCATTTCAAGACCTTCCTGCACGCGATCGAAAGCGGCTGGCGGGAACATGAATCGGCGGATCACCATCATTCCTGATCCGCTCCGGTCATGACATGAAAAAAGGGAGGCACGCGCTGTGCCTCCCTTTTTTTGCAGATGATCTGAAACGGCGTCCTAACGGTGGCCGGTAAAGAACTGGCTCATGTCGCCTTTTGTCTCGTGCCCCCATTTGTCCAGCTTCCTGCCGGTCCTGTCGCCCCAGTTCTTGGCGCTACCGGCGGCCTGATCGGTCTTTTCACCTGCTTCGTGGGCTTTTTCGCTGGTGGCGCGCCCGGTTTCATGGGCCTTGAGGCGCACCTCGCATTCCGCATGGTCGGTTACACCGTCACATGGATCGGCCAAGACCGGTGTCAGCATCGCCATGTTCAGACCGACCGCACATAGCCCCGCCAGAATCACCGTTTTTTTCATGATATCCGTACCCGTCCTCTGTTCATGAGAGCGACATGACGGACAGGCCGCCATGCCGTAACCTGAAACAGAACGCCACAAGGGGGCCGGGGTTGCCTCATGCCCCGTTGCGGAAGTCCAGCACGACGCGGCCATGCACATGCCCATGTTCGAGATTGTCGAAAATGGTGTTGATGTTTTCCAGCTTGTCGGTGCTGACCACGGTCGAGACCTTGCCGTCGGTGAAGAAGGACAGCGCCTCGATCATGTCGAGCCGGGTGCCGACAATCGACCCGCGCACGGTGGTGCCGTTCATCACCATGTCAAAGATCGACAGCGGGAAATCCCCCGGCGGCAGGCCGTTCAGCACCACGGTCCCGCCACGGCGCGCAAAGCCG
Organism: Komagataeibacter kakiaceti JCM 25156; assembly: GCF_000613305.1. The sequence continues at coordinate 1,295 of NZ_BAIO01000196.1, read as the reverse complement.
ATGGCCTGGCTGAACGCCTTGTCGGACACGGCGGTCACCAGCACGCCATGCGTGCCGCCGGTCTGCTTCTGGATGTAGGCGACGGGGTCTTCCTTGAGCGCGTTCACGGTCACGCGCGCGCCCAGCTTGCGCGCTTCATCCAGCTTGTCTTCGCTAATATCAACGGCGGCCACGTTCAGTCCCATGGCCACGGCGTACTGGATGGCCATCTGCCCCAGTCCGCCCGCGCCGGAAATGGCCACCCATTCCCCCGCGCGCGTATCGGTCATCTTGAGGCCCTTGTACACCGTCAGCCCCGCGCACAGCACCGGGGCCGTGCGGATGGGGTCAATGTCCTTGGGCAGGTGCGCGACATAATTCGGGTCGGCCACCACATATTCGGCAAAGCAGCCATTCACGGAATAGCCGGTGTCCTCCTGCTTCGCGCACAGCGTCTCCCACCCGCCCAGGCAGTGTTCGCAATGCCCGCAGGCGGAGTACAGCCACGGCACGCCCACCACGTCGCCCGTCTTGACCCAACTGACATTGGAGCCGACCTCAACCACATGGCCGATTCCCTCATGCCCGGGAATAAAGGGCGGGTTGGGCTTGGAGGGCCAGTCACCACGCGCGGCGTGCAGGTCGGTATGGCAGACGCCGCAGGCATCGACCTTGACCAGAATCTGGTTCGGCCTGATCTGCGGAATATCGAGTTCCTCAATCGTCAGCGGCTTGCCGAATTCCCGCACCACCGCCGCTTCATCTTTCCAGCCATCTTGCACCTTCAGTTCCAGTATCATCGCCCTGCAACACAGGGCTGTCGTTCCCCGCCCACCCGGACACCCCGCCAGGGGAGAAACCGGGGGCCGGGTATCTCTTCAACACTACGTGTCCCATTCCCGCCCTTGGGCGGCCTTGATCTACGTCAGGCTCCGGCACGCCTGTCACGGGCGGCAGCCATACGCCCAAGCCCGCGCTCCAGATCGGCCACCAGGCTGTCACCTGATTCCAGCCCGATATGAAAACGGCAGGCCGGCCCGCCCTGCGTGACCGAGGCGCATGAGCGCGAGATACTGCCCGTTGTGGGCAGCACAAGGCTTTCATACCCCCCCCACGACGCCCCGATGCCGAACAGGGTCAGGCTGTCGATCATCGCGGTCATGTCCGCCTCGTCGAACGCGGGATCGAACACGACGCCAAACAGGGACGACGCGCCACGGAAATCGCGCTTCCAGTTCTCATGCCCCGGGCAGGACGGAAGCGCGGGATGCAGCACGCGGCGCACCTCGGGCCGGTCATGCAGCCACAGCGCCACG
>NZ_BAIO01000197.1 GCF_000613305.1 Komagataeibacter kakiaceti JCM 25156 | reverse complement strand
CCCGCCGCCCAGCGGCTCAAGGCATTGCGTGAGCGCGCGGGTTACACCGTGCGCGCGCTGGCCCGTGATCTGGGCATGGGGGAGAAGTTTTCCAGCTATGCTTTTTATGAAAACAAGCTGAAAAAGGATTTCATTCCCGTCGAGATGGTAAGCCGCCTTGTGCCGCTGCTGACCGACAGGGGGGATCCGCCCATCGCCCCGGCTGAAATCTGGGCGCTGTGTGGCATCGTACCGGGTGAGACGGACCTGAACGAAAGCATACGCCGTGCCGAGCGCGCCACCGCCCCGACCCATACCGATGACGGTAGCGTGACGGTGCATGAATATGACATCTCGCCACAGGCGGGTGCTGGCGCGATTGTGGACCACACTGCCTGTGGCGATGGGGAGCATCACCCCACGCTGGATTCGTGGCGCATCCCGCGCGATTTTATCCGCAACTACCTGCCGGATACGAACGGGCTTGCGATCATCCGTGTGGCGGGCAATTCCATGGAGCCGGAATTCATGGCCGGTGATCGCGTGCTGGTCGATACCAGTCACCGCGTTCCCTCGCCCGATGGGGTATATGTGCTGTGGAACGGCATGGGCGTTGTCATCAAGCAGCTCATGCTGGTGCCCAACTCCCGCCCGCGGCGCATCCGCATCATCAGCGTCAACCCCACCTATCCCGTGGATGAGGTCAATGCCTCCGATCTGGTCATTAATGGCCGTGTGGTGGGCAAGTGGGTATGGAAATAAGAGGCCGTTTGAAAAGCCTGCCTTCAAGACATCCCGCAAATCCCAAAAATGTTTATTGTTTTATATTAATTGCTTTCAAACAGCTTCCAAGCCGCATCCAGCGGGGGAAAGCTGAGTAATGGACGTATTTTGTTCCTTTCCATTATGATGTTCTGTCTAATATCCGCCGTGTTAAAGTCATTGCCTCACGAGGATAAACATAATACGGGTATCAGTGAGTATTTTTTTAAAAGCGGCGTTCCCTGAAGCTTCTTGTAAAAGGCTTCACCACAAACTTTCTCATTAAAATATATTGCCATCAATGTTCATATTTCATGGGCCGCCCTACTGCCGCCGTATTCGCCCCATAGGCAGGCACCTCCTCCCCTGCCCGGATATATCATGCCTGCACAACCTCCCGCAGTAACCGGCGTTATCACCCCATGACAGATAACGCACCTTATTCCTGACATCTCCACATCCCTGACAGGCTGTCTGAAAAGGCCGTATCCAGAGACTTTTATTGTTTCTCATCAATCCGTTGTTTCAGGCAGATGCTGAACGGAACTGCCTCATGATTTTGGGTCAGGGAACGGCCAAAACGCGCTTCATTGCCCAGCGGGCTTTTCGAAACAGATTCCAACCTTTACGCACCGAAAGTGCCAATACATGACCGATAGCATTCCCACCCCGCGCCGCCTGGCCGAAATTGCCAGCTATCATGCCCATATCTATTTCGACAGTCCGGCCAGCCGCGCCATCGCCACCGAATTGCGCGGGCAGATCGCGGCCCGTTTCGTCCTGCGTCTGGGCCGCTGGCACGAAACGGGTGTCGGTCCGCATGTCGCGCCCATGTTCCAGATCGCGTTTGAAACCGGGCTGTTCGCCACCCTTGTGCCCTGGCTTATGCTCAACCATGGCGGGCTGAGCATCCTGATCCACCCGAATACGAACGCGCCACGCCGCGACCATCTGCGTGACGGTCTGTGGATCGGTCGCCCCCGCGCCCTGCTGGCTGACCGTCTGCCGGAATGGAGTGATGCGCCTGATGAGGCGGGCGAGATCAATACCCAGCCCGAGGCAGGGGTAGAGATATAAGAAGCGATTTGGGAACTACTGATTGACATAAAAGAATAAAAGTTTTGGGTGCCGCCTTTTTTGAAAAAAGGCGGCGTTCCGTGGGCTGGCTTTTCAAACAGCCCCTGAACAGTCGGAAGCTTCCTGGTTCTCTTTTACAAAAAAGCCCCCATTCGCACTCAGTCTCCCGCTTCACCCATGGTGGGGTAATCAATATAGCCCTGCGGGCCGTGGGTATAGAATGTGCCGGGATCCGGTGGGGTCAGATCCGCGCCCGCGCGCAGGCGTTCGGGCAGATCGGGGTTGGAGATGAAAGGCTGCCCGAACGCCACGGCGTCGGCCCGACCTTCTTCCACCGCCCGCTCGGCCTGGGGGCCGGTAAAGCGTTCATTGGCGATATAGACGCCACCAAACTGCTTTTTAAGCTGCGGTCCCAGGCTGTCCGGGCCTTCCGCCTCACGCGCGCAGATGAACGCGATCCCACGCCGCCCCAGCTCCGTCGCCACATAGCCAAAGGTGGCGGCGGGATTGGAATCTCCCATGTCATGCAGGTCGCAGCGCGGGGCGATATGCACGCCCACCCGTCCCCTGCCCCAAACATCAATGGCGGCGTCGGTTACTTCCATCAGCAGCCGGGCGCGGTTTTCAACCGGGCCGCCATACTGGTCGGTGCGGTGGTTGGTGGAATCCTGCAGGAACTGGTCCAGCAGGTAGCCATTGGCCGCATGCAATTCCACGCCATCGAAATTCGCCTGCCGCGCCAGTTCCGCCCCCCGGCGGAAGGCGGCGACGATGCCCGGTATCTCATCGGTTGCCAGTGCGCGGGGGGTTACATAATCCCGCTTGGGCCGCAGCAGGCTGACCTGCCCCTTCGCCGCGATGGCGCTGGGTGCGACGGGGGCTTCCCCGTTCAGAAAATACGGGTCGGAAATGCGCCCGACATGCCATAGCTGCAGGAAAATGCGGCCCCCCACGTCATGCACGGCGGATGTGACCTTTTTCCACCCTTCCGCCTGTTCGGTCGTCCAGATGCCGGGCACGCCTTCATACCCGATACCCTGCGGGCTGACGGGGGTTGCCTCGGAAAGGATCAGTCCCGCCAGCGCGCGCTGCGCGTAATAGGTGGCCATGAGGTCAGTGGGAACATGGTTCTCCCCCGCGCGCAGGCGGGTTAGCGGGGCCATGATGACGCGGTTGGGCAGGGTCAGGTCGCCTGCCTTCAGTGGGGTGAACAGGGTTGGCATGTGTCTCTCTCCACGGAATTATTTATGGGATGATGCGCCTGACCTTCCTTTCCCGCAACAGTTGGCAGGGATGCGTTTGCCGTTCTTTTCCTTCATGAAAAGAGGCTGTTCCAGTCACCTCGACGTTACGGGGGCGCTTCCCCCTGCGGTACAGGCAGCCCGGCGCGGATGGTGGCGGAATAATCCGGCCCGATCTGTACTCCGGGCGGGCGCAGGATACGACTTGCGGCATGCAGGGCCGCGAAATCCGGATAACGGGTGCGGTCATACGGGCCAAGCAGGTTCATGTCATACGCCATGGCCGCCGTATGCCCGCTCAGGATCACGCGCCAGTCAAGCCGGTAACGCAGCCTGGCGCCCGCGCGGGCCAGTATGCCGGTGGTGCAGTTGTCGGTCAGGGTATTGTACCATAGCGGATGGTGAACGATGTCATGTATCGCGCCAACATAGCTCAGGAACAGGCGCTCGCGCACGGCGGGTGACAGGTCGAGACGGTACAGATAGACCCGCTCACGCCGGATGTCGGTGCGAACGCCAATCAGGTCACGCTCATCGGCGGTGACGAAAAACAGTTCGTAATGGTGGAAAAACCCGGCAATGGCGGAATAGGCGAACCGCGCCTGCCGCCGCGTTTCGATCGAGATGGCCAGATGCCGCCCATCCGCGAACCCGAAGCTCAGGAACACATGCGCGATCGATTCCCCCGCCCAGTAGGAAGTGACCAGATCCACGCTGTCCAGCCCGTTCAGGTCATAACTGGCGTCATACCATGCCGGAATGGGGTCGCTCTCGCTGCGGTAGCGGAAGTTGCGCACATGGGCCACATGCACCACGTTCGCCGTGCGCCAGGCATCGGCGGGGATGGTGTATTCCTGCGCCCATACACGGTCGTTGCACGGCGGGTCGGTGATGTACCAGCCCAGCAGCACGG
>NZ_BAIO01000198.1 GCF_000613305.1 Komagataeibacter kakiaceti JCM 25156 | reverse complement strand
GGTCGGCGGCGGTTATGCCTGAATGTTTTCCCCATCACAGGTCAGGCTGAAGGGCTGCACATCCACCAGCGCGCCGGGGCGGATCCGTTGCGAGAAATAACCGGATGTGGAGTCCACGAACCTGACACCCAGCCCGATCACGCAATCCGACGCATGCACATGGTCCGCCACCCCGGCGGCCGACGCCATGCCCCCGTACTGCCCCAGCCACAGGGGGCCGGATTCCGCCAGCAGCGTGCGCCCGGTGGACAGCGCGGCATAGGGAATATCGTAGCGTTCACAAAGCCGCCGCACCTGCGCCTGCAAGTCGTACTGCCGCACCATGGCATCGACCAGCACGACCGGGCGGGCTGCCTGCGCAATCCGCCGCGTCAGGCATGTTGCGGCTTTTTCCAGCAGCGCGGGGTCCGACGCCTGCGATGGGGGAACGGGTGGCGGCGTCTCGATTTCAACGTAACAGATATCGGACGGGAACTGGATGTAAACCGGGCGTCTGGCCACCCGCACCGCGTGCAGCACCCGATCCGTTTCCGCCACGGCGCTGGCGGGGTGCAGGCGGGTGGTGGCGGCGGTAAACTGCCGGTAGCAGGTCATGACATTGTCATAATCGCCATCGGCCAGCGTGTGATGCACCAGCGCGCGCGACTGCACGGCATGAAGCGGCGGCATGCCGGAAATCACCACGACCGGCACACCCTCGGCACAGGCCCCCGCCACGGCGGACAGGGCCGACAGGTCGCCCACGCCATAGGTCACCAGCACCGCCCCGATCCCGCTCAGCCGTGCATCGCCATCCGCCGCGTAGGCGGCATTGAGTTCGTTGCACGCGCCGATAAAGCAGATGCCCGGCGTGCGTTCGATCAGTTCAAGGAATTCAAGATTATAGTCACCCGGAACGCCGTAAATGCGCGAGACACCACACTGCCGGAGCCGCTCAAGCAGCATGGCGCCAATTGAATCGCGCATGTCGGTTCCCCTGTCTATTTTCCATCCGGGCCGCGAACGGCCCGGTGGATATCAATAGATATCAAAGTCATTGTTACCGGTGGAAGAAAAGGCCATGCGCCGTTCCGTCATGTTCAGAATCCATGTCGCCATTTCCGAGCGCGTGCGCGGGAAAGGCAGGCGGTGCACCATGGAGCGCATGCTGTAGAACCGGCGATACATGCCCTGGATACGCTCTTCCATCTGCCCCGGCGTGCAGTTCTTGGGGAAGATATGGCAGACCTGCCCCGGCCAGCGGTCAATATCATCGGGGTCGATGATCCGGCCCGCCTTCTTCATCCGCTCGAACAGGGCGGTGCCCTTGGTGGGCGTCAGGATATTGAAATAGGCGGCGGGCACCTTGTGCGCCTCAAGGAAAGTGAGGGTCGCGTCATAGACATCCGGATGCTCATTATCGAAACCGAAAATGAAATTGAGCGAGTAGCTGATGTCGCGCTTGCGCAGGTTCTCGAACATCTCGCCATAGCGGCTGGCCTTGTTCCAGCCCTTCTTCATGTCCTGAAGCATCTCGGCGTCGATGCTTTCAATGCCGATATTGACATGCATCACGCCGCTGCGCCGCGCGAGATCCAGGAATTCGGTATCAAGGCACAGATTGGATGACCACAGCGTGGACCAGCGGATCTTGAGCGGCACCAGCCCTTCCATCAGTTCCATCGCGCGGCTTTTCTTGCCGCCGAAATTACTCTCCCCAAAGAAGAAGTGGCTGCTCTTGTTCTTGATCCGCTCCAGTTCACTGACCATCTGGTCCACCGGACGCCAGCGGAAACGGCCACCCAGATAGAACCGCTCGGAACAGAAATCACATACGAACGGGCACCCGCGCGAAGACTGCACGGCGAATGTGCGGAAAGGCCCGAATTTTTTCAGATCCAGCAGGTCGTAGCGGGGCGGCGGCAGGTTGTTGAGTTCCTTGAGCGGCGCCGCGCGATAGATCTTCTGCAACCTGCCGGCCGCGGCGTCTTCCAGCATGGTGCGCCAGATGGGTTCGGCCTCGCCCACGCCAACCGCATCGCAATGTTCGGCGGCTTCATCGGCATAGAAGAACACATGCGGCCCCCCCATGATCACCTTGACGCCACGCCTGCGGAATTCGGCGGCAATATCGTACGCGCGCGGCGAATGCAGCGTCCACGCACTCAGGGCGACGACATCAACCGGCGTATCAAAGTCGATATCCTCGAGCTGCTCATCCAGCAGCGTGACGGTCCATTCGGGCGGGGTCAGCGCAGCAAGATACGGCAGGGCGAGGGGCACCATCTGTCGTCGTCTGGTTTTGAAAATGGTCCTGTCGGTCTTGGACCGGTAATGCGAAGGCTGGATGATCAGCAGCTTGAGATCTGTCTTGGACATGCTTCAGCTCTATAGACCCGACTGTGGAAAAATACATGGGATAAGTAACACTTTGTTATATCGTACGGTTTTTGTCCCACTTGTCCACTCCCGGGAGGTGAAGCCCCTTCCGACGGCAGTCCTTCGTATAATTTTCAGAATGACTTATATCGAAAATTTTTATCATTATTTATTTAATATGGCTGTTTTTTATTATTTAATTAGCCATTATTTACTGATCGCAATCATGTACAAGGGAATATAGATCAATAAGGCACATATCTGATTTAAGCCCGCTGCATACCTTCTGCATGTCCGTCAATGCCGAAACCCGGAGTCATGCACGCCCTCCCCTATCCGACTCAGCGGGTGTCACGCCCGTGATGCCGGTGGGTGCCCTTCCATTGTCCGGGCCGTGCCGGGACAGGGAACATGATGAAGGACTGACGCCCCCCCTGTGCCCAGTCCCGTACTGTCACGCCCCATCAGCCCTTGCGCGCATAGGGGTCAATATGCCGGAAGCTTTCAGGATGCTGTTTGGAAACAGATGTTCATGGGGCCGCCTTTTTTCAACATGACGGCGTTTCCCGAAGCTTTTTGAAAAAAGCTTCACCAAAAACTTTCTTATTGTTTCCTGATGCGGTTTTGCTGCCCGCCTCAGGCCGCCTTACGTGTCATGTTCCGGCAGTTTATGGCCCGCACCGTTATGCTCAAGTATGTCGATAATGGCCGCCGCCGTTTCTTCCACCGAGCGATGGGTCACATTGATGACCGGCCATTTATGCCGCGCGCACAACCGTCGCGCCCAGTGCAGTTCCTCATGCACGCTTTCGGGATCAATATACGGCTTGACCGAGGTTTCGGACATGCCGGGCGTCGCCATGGACCGCCCCGGCAGCATCATGCCCACGCGGGAACGGCGGATTTCCAGCAATGTATGCGGGTCAATGGTAAGACCCACCACAAGGCCGGGAAAATCCTCCAGCCCGACAGGTAACGGGGCATGTGGCACCAGCGGGATATTGGCGGCCCGAATGCCGCGATTGGCCAGATAGAAGCAGGTGGGTGTCTTGGATGTGCGCGACACCCCCACCAGAATGACATCCGCTTTTGTCAGATCCGTCGCCTTCTGGCCGTCATCATGCGCGATGACGTACTGCATCGCATCAATACGCCGCCGATAGGTATTATCCATGACATACTGGCCGCCCGGATGGCGCTCCGCCACGATCCCGGTCTGCTGTTCCAGAAAATGGATCGTGCCATCGAGAATGTTCTTGACCTGCACCCCCACCCGTCCACATCCCTCACGCAACATGGCCTGAAGGTCGGGGGAAGTCAGTGAGGAAAGCACCGGCCCCGGTTCCGCCCTGATCCCGGCCAGCACACGACCCACCTGCATGCGGGTCCGGATCAGGTTCCAGTTGCGCGGCGAAAATTCGGTATCCTGAAACTGGGCGCCACAGGCGCGCATGACCGCCTCCAGCGCCTGCCCCGTCGCCTCGGACACCAGATGCAGGATGATCGGTTCTGCGTCACTCATGGTAATGCCTGACATGAAAACGCCCTGTCATGATGACAGGGCGCCATTATTTACAGTGTTGGTTTGCCCACGGCTTCAGGCCGGGGAGCC
>NZ_BAIO01000199.1 GCF_000613305.1 Komagataeibacter kakiaceti JCM 25156 | reverse complement strand
AACGGCCAGGGCGGCCACGGCCGCCGTGGACAGTGGCGAGAGTGCGAGCGGCGCCACCGGCGACATGGCCACCACCCATACCTATACGTTCGACCAGCTCGGCGCGCTCACCGCGCTGACCATGCGCAGCGCCACGCCGTTGCAGGGGCTTCAGTTCGGCATTCCTTCCGATGAACTCGTCACCTCGGCGCGGCTGATCGTCTCGGGGGCCATGTCCCCCAGCCTGCGGCCTGAAAACAGCGCTGTGACCATCACGCTGAACGAACAGTATGTCGGCACCCTGCGGCCCACGCCGGGCAAGCCCGCGTTCGGGCCGATTGCGTTTGACGTGAACCCGATCTTTTTCGTCAACAGCAACCGGCTGAACTTCAGCTTCGCGGTCGGCACGAAAGGCTGCGCCGACCCCATGGAAAAGCTGCTATGGGCCAGCGTTTCGGAACATTCGCAGTTGCAGGTCACCACCATCTCGCTTCCGGCCCGCAGGCAGCTTGCCCGCCTGCCGCAGCCTTTTTATGACAGGGCGGTGGACCAGAAGGCGGTCATCCCGGTGGTGCTGGCGGCAAGCTATGACCCCGAGATCCTGACGGCCACCGGCATCGTCGCCTCATGGTTTGGCAGGCAGACCGATTTCCGTGGCGTCACGTTCCCCGTCTCCGCCACCGTGCCCCGCACGGGCAACGCCATCGCGGTGGGTGTGGTTGCGGAACTGCCCGCCGCGCTCGGGCACCTGTCCGTCGGGGGGCCAACGGTCATGGAAGTGGCCAATCCATCCGACCCCAACGGAACCGTGCTGGTGGTGACCGGGCGTGACCGGGACGAGGTGATTACGGCCAGCAAGGGCATAGGCTTCGGTTCGGGCACGCTGCCCGCCACCGACCATGCCGATATCGCGCCCATTGACGTCGCACCCAGCCAGCCCAACGACGCCCCGGCTTTCATCCCGACCTCACGCCCCGTGAAGCTGGGCGAACTGGTGCCGGACAGCGCGTTGCAGGGCATGGGCTACACGCCCGGCGTCATGACCGTGCCGTTCCGCATTCCGCCGGATCTGTACACATGGCATAGTCGCCCGTACAAGGTGCATGTCCGTTTCCGCTCCCCCGACGGGCCGGTTGTGGATGTCGCCCGGTCGCATCTGGATATCAGCCTCAACAACATCTACCTGCGTTCCTATTCCCTGCGTGACAGTAACGGGGCCGTTGGCAGGGCGCTGGCCCATATCGGCCTGGGCAACGCATCGGGGGTTGAACAGCATACCGTCATGGTCCAGCCGTGGATGGTTTACGGCAAGAACCAGTTGCAGTTCCTGTTCGATGCGATGCCCATGTCGTCCGTCGGGGCCTGCAAGGCGGGACCGAGCCAGTTGCGCCTGGCGGTCGATCCTGACTCCACCATCGATTTTTCCAACGCCTATCACATCACGACCATGCCGAACCTGGCCTTCATGGCCAGCGCGGGTTTCCCGTTCACCACCTATGCCGACCTGTCGCATACGGCGGTGGTGCTGCCCGACCATCCTTCCGCCCCCGAGATCGGGGCGTTCCTGGATCTGATGGGCTTCATGGGGGCCACGACATGGTACCCGGTGGCCGGTGTTGAAATCGTCACCGCTGACCATGTGAGCGACGTGGCGGATAGAAACCTGATTGTCCTGTCCACGCTGGGGGAAAGCGCGGACATCGCGCCGCTGCTGGTGAACGCGGCCTACCAGATTTCGGACGGGCACCTGCACATGGCCGCGCGCTCCGCGCTGGATGGGGTATGGAACGCGTTTGAGGATCCGCTCTCGGCCCTCAAGCGGCACGCGACCACGGAAGTTGACACCGATCTCATGGGGGGTGTCGGCGCGATGGTGGAGGCGCAGTCGCCCCTTATGTCCGGGCGCACCGTGCTGGCCCTGCTGTCCGGCGACGCGCCGGGGCTGAACCACCTGATCCAGACCCTGAACCAGCGCAAGAACCAGCCGTACATCCAGGGCGATCTGGTGCTGGTGCATGGGGATACCGTGTCGTCCTATCTCGGCTCGCCGGTCTATACGGTGGGGTCGGTGCCGCTATGGATGTGGCCTGACTGGCATATGCACAACCGCCCGATGCGGGTGATGGTGATCGGCCTGATCGCCTGCCTGCTGCTGACGGCGGTGATGTCGCGCGCGCTGGTCCGCCATGCCCGCCGCCGCTACAAGGAACTGCAGGTCCAAAAGCGCACCTTCCGTGACTGACCGGTGGGCGCGTGGGCGCGTCACGCGGGGTGTGGCGGGGATGCCAATGCCGCTGGCTTGCGGCCACGTTTGGTGGCAGAGTAGGTTATAGTTGTTTTATCCGCAGTCCCGGTGCGGCATGGTGGCGGCGCCATCATCGCTAGGACAGCACGACCACCGCGGGGGAGTGCCATGATTTCGAACCACTATCTTGTTATGGACCAGTAATGACAACTTTCAAGAAACAACCGGATTTTTCCCTGTTCCTTCAGGCCCTGTCCTGGGAAATTGACGATCAGGCCGGGATCGAGGTCAGGAACGAGCTTCTGCGCGAGGTCGGTCGCGGCATGGCGGGTCGGCTTGCGCCGCCGCTGTGCAACACGATCGACACCCTGCAGATCGAACTCAATGCCCTGCTGTCCATGATCGGCTGGGGCTATGTCTCGCTCGAACTGCTGAGCGAGGAAAAGACCCTGCGCATCGTGCATGAGGATCTGCCGCAGGTTGGCAGCGCGGGTGAGCCGCCGGGAACATGGCTGGCGCCGGTGCTGGAGGGGCTGTACGGCCGCTGGATCACGTCACAGCCCGGCGCGTTCGGGGATTACGTGGTGATGCGCGATCTGGAGGCGGAAGATCTGGATTCCGTGCCGCGCCAGACCATCATCCTCTACATGCGCGTCCGCAGCAGCTCGCTGTAAGGCTGGCGGACCGGTGCGAACCGGTTCCGGCCAGCGCGACGACACCCCGCGATAGCCCACCATCGGCTCCGGCATTCAGGCCGATGGCGGGGAAGGGCGGCTGTTCGTGGGGGGCGTCAACGGGTCCGCATGGCCCGTTTCATTGCTTCAGGTCCATGATGGGGGGCTGCTCCCGGCGCGGGATAACGGGGCGGTGCGTGATCCGCTCCCCCACGTCAGGCATGGTCGCGCGCGCCATGCGCCGGGGGGCAGGCCCATGAAAAATCAGATCGTGTCAATCTCCATGGGGGCATTGGGGCTGCTGGTCGCCAGCACCATGCCCGTGGCGGCGGCGGGCTGGCCCGATACGCCGCTGGGGCGGGCGGGTATGCTGGTGGCGATTCAGGAGATGGAAATCATGCTCCTGACCCACCCCAGCGCCACCCGCGCGCTGGAGGCATGGTGCGCGCTCCATCACATGGCGGACCCGCCCGTCGTCATGGCGCGCAAGGTGGTCCGGTCCGGCCCGGACATCGTGCCTGAGCGGGTCCGCGCCGAACTGGCGGTCAGTGCCACCCAGCCAGTCCGCCACAGGCAGGTAAGGCTGGTCTGTGGCCCGCATGTCCTGTCCGTGGCCGATAACTGGTACGTGCCCGACCGGCTGACAGCCGCGATGAATGCCGCGCTGGAACAGACCGACGTGCCGTTTGGCCGCGTGGTGGCCCCGCTGGATTTTTCCCGCCAGAGGCTGGAATTCACCCGGCTGTGGTCGCCATGGCCCGGAAGTGCGGCCGCATCCCCCGCCGGCGCCATGATCGTGCCACCGGCGGAGATCGTGCGCCAGCGCGCCGTGCTGCGCGATGCGCATGACCGGCCGTTCAGCGAGGTCGTGGAAACCTATACGAACCAGATGCTCGATTTCCCGCCCCCGCCCGAGGTCGCGCGCTGACACGCATTGCGGTGGGCGGGCAGGGGCGCTACTGCGGAACCAGCCGCATGACCGGAGCAAGGATCCTGACATGACCGACCTGCGAGACCCGAACCTGCCCGCCGAGGACGTCCGGCGCGTGCTGGACC
>NZ_BAIO01000200.1 GCF_000613305.1 Komagataeibacter kakiaceti JCM 25156 | reverse complement strand
CGTGCCGCCACTGGCCAGCGTGCCGAGGTCCCGGTCGCGTCGGATGGTGCAGCCAAATGCGCGTTCCCACTCACACAGCCGGGCGAACCGATCCGGGTCCATGTGACGCAGCGTTGCAGCCTGATCGGCAGACATGAATACACATGCCAGGCAGGACAGACGGCCAAACCCGAGCTGATAGGGAAGCGGCGGAATCACGCCATGCCGACGCAGGATCTGCCAGACAGCCGCTTCACTCCAGGCATGTACCGGGCGCCAGTGATCGATATGCCGTCGGGCCCGACCATCACGACAGTCTGCCCGGTGCCGCTCAAAGACAGCGTAACGGGCACGGTTCGCGGATTCCGCCGCGCGTTCTCCGGTTACAAACAGGGTCCGGGCATGACTGAAGCGCGCCTGGTTCCGCAGGGCGCCATCCGCAACCATGATCTTGGCGTATGGGGAACACCAGCGGACCGACAGGTTCGCCGAAACCTGCGGGAAGCGGCGTCGTGTATTGGGCGGTCCCTTGCCACCGACAGTGACCCGCCCTGTCGGCGTATCGAACCAGACCGGTGCGGTCGGCGCATTCTCGCGCAGCATTTCCCGCACGATCCCGCCCCGGCGCGCGGAAAAATACAGCCTGACGCCAAGGGCTGCAGCCAGATGCCGCCCGTAATCGGGCACATGTGGCCAGTCAAAAACGTCCCCGTCATCGTCCACAAGATGGTGCCACCACTCGATGCGCTGGGGCGTCACGCCCTTTTCGAGCAGATGCAGCGTACTGGCGAGGGAATCCTTGCCAAAGGAACAGGCGACGATGACGTGATCATAACCCGCCAGGTCAGGTCTCTCTCCGGGCTCCGGCACGACAGTTCCCTGGCGGGATGACAGGCTTGCGGTCATCATGGACATTCTCCTTGTCTGAATGTCTTCTGGCGGTCCGAAGGGATATCGCGGGTCAAACGCGGCGCGTGCGCCGGCATCGCAGGCCCGCGGAGCGGGACAAGAGCCACCGTTTGAGGCGCGATGGCCCTTCGGGCATATTTTTTCCTGTGCCTTCCTGCTTTTCCTATGCGTCCGCGTTCAGGTATTCGTGCAGATACCGGCGCAGCACCACGCAGGCTGCATGAGTGTCCCGCTCACCGTCATCCGCAAGGACACGATCCATCACCCTGGCGAGAACGGCGGCGGCCTCTCGGCCCGGGCTGAAAACAAGGGAAAACCCAAACTGTCCCTGCAGCACGCCGGTCCCGGCATCGTGGACCATGGCCACGATCTCGCCATGGACGACTTCCTCGACCTCAAGGTCCACTTCCTGACCGTCAGGCAGAATGGTGGTCCGGATCCCGTCAGAGTCCGCACTGTCGGGGACCGCATCGAGAACGATCCGCGCAGCCGCCTCGGCGTCCGTCGCCGTGACCCTAAAATCGCCGGCATCCGCTTCAAACAGGCGCTCAACCAGCGTGACACGAAAATCAGGCATTGCCGTCCTCCCTTACCAGGACAAATTCGCTCAGTGTCTTGGCTTCCCGCCATGGGCAGTGCCACACCATCACGTCCTTTCCGCAGATTTCGGTGACAGAGCCGCGCTCTCTCAGCCGGGCCAGCTCGGCCGACGTGACTCTGGGAACCGCCGTGAAAGCGGAAAATTCGACTACTGCCGCCTCCACGCTCTCATAGGGTCCCCGCCATCGGCGGGCCGCGGGCGGATAGATTTCAGGCGTCCGGATCAGAACCCCACCATCCGGGTGGAAACCCAGTTCAACCACATACCTGCCGATCAGACGCTTTTCCGTCATGTATTCATCGGTCATCACGGTTCTCCTTCGCCGACGCAGGTGAACGCGTAACCTGACGTTCCGGATAAGCCTGGTTGGGGCGCATCGCAGAATTTCGCGGTCGACGTCCTGCCAGAGGCCGTTGCTGGCTCACCGCCCGACGTCACCACTAGGGGCGACGGGCCGTGAGCCAGAGCCGTACGACGCAACAGCCTCGCTCAGCTGAAGCCTACAAACTCAACATGCGTCCTGAGGAATTCTTCTGGTGTCTGCGATGGCGGAGCCGGACTTTCCGCCCTGCCATGCGGCACCTCATCCCCCTGATCTGCCGCCAGGTCTGTGGGCGTGTCAGTCACTTCATCGAGCTCAATGCCCGTCGCGGCAGGATCATCGGTTCCCGGGCCATCAGTCCGCGCACCAGCATCCACGTCGTCTTCCGGGTCGATATCGTCGTCATGCTCCAGTTCCCCATCATCGTCATCCGCTCCGGATGGTGGGGCAAGCGCTTCCGCGAAGGTGGCGTTCAGCGCTGCGACATCGACCTGGAAACGCGCAGCAGGATGCACCCAGATCCCCTGCCCGACATGGTCCATCAGGGCGCGGCGCATTTCCTTACCGGTATTGCGCGGCAGGATACCTTCCGCCTTTATGGCCTTCGTGATGCCGGACTTGCTGAGCGTTTTCAGGAAGTCTTCATCCGCCATGACAGGCAGATGGTCGTCCGCTTTCACGATATGGCCGACCAGGACACCCCAGTCGCCACTATTCGTCGCGTTCTTCTCGCAGGACAGAACGGCTTTGAGCACGTCGACAGCAGCGCCACGCAGGAGCGCCTCGTCCAGCGCCATCTCGCCATCCTGGAACAGTCCGGCGGCAGCCACGAGCCGGCGTGACGGACGGCGCTGCGGGTAGTGCGCGTTGGAATCCCCGTCCACCCGGACATTCTGCGCGTTGAGGGCCGCGATCATCAGCCCGACCAGGACCCATGGATCGGCAGAGCCCCGCATGCCGTCCAATGCGGCATGCAGCGCCTGGGTGCGGAAACTGCCGATCATGTCAAAACCGCGCCCCGAGATATCGGGCCGTTCCCGTGGCCCTTCGGGCAGGCTTCAATGACGGCGGACGGCGTCACGCGGCCTGCCGCCTCGCTGCCCGGCAGGACGCACCAGCCTCGCGAACCTTCAGGCGATGATCGAGCAGAAGAATTTCGTGGCGCCCTCGCGCTGCCAGTAGATCCGCACCATGCCGGGTTCGAAGATCGGCTCGCCGTTCTCGTCGCTCTGCAGGATCAATGCGTCTTCAGGCGTGTTCTGACCCAGCCACTGGCGCTGCGCCTTCTCATAGGCGAAGCGTCATCGGTATAACGGCCGTCCTTCCCGGCTTCACCGAACAGATCTTCCTGCCAGGCGATCCGGCAGCTTTTTGCAATGGCGTCATCAAACGAGGCCTCGATTGCATAAAAACGGTCCTGCCGCAGGGCTGACGCAATCCGGTCCCAATCGGGGATGGCAGCACCGGGTTCCCAATTTCCGTCGGGCTGTTGCTCGCCTCATCTTCGCAGGCTTCGACATCCTCGGGCGGCGACGAGCCAACCGGAAACCCGAAATGGCCCCAGACCTGTTCCTGCAGCGCGGTGGACGCAAGGGCGATGCTCGCCAGTTCACGATTGCCGGGCCCCTTGCCCGCCTCGATCCACGCCAGAATCTCAGGCAGGATGGCAGACAGGCGGCCGATCTGCTTCAGCTGCACCGGTGTGAGCATCAGCGCCTTGCAGATCGCGGTGTCATTCCACTTTTTTTTCCTCCCGGAGCCTGGCGACAACCCGCCACTGTTCAACCTGGGTCATGGGCTGACGGATCATGTTCTCCGACGCGGCACGCATCCGGTCCAGTTCCGCATCATCGCCTGCCACCGTCACCTGAATGGTTTTCAGGCCGGCCTTGACCGCGGCACGCCGGCGGCGATGCCCTGCAACGATCATCAGGCCGCCCGGGGTTTCGCGGACCAGAGGCGGGTGGATGATCCGACGGCCTTGACGTTCAGCGCCAGCTGGCGCTCTTCCGCCTCGTTGGGCGCGGATTTCCGCGGGTTTTCGGGGTTGTCGAGCAGGGTTTTCGGATCAACTTCGCGCAGTTCCATGGTTTTTACTCCGTGTTCTCAGGACGCCTTTCCTGATGCACTCCGGCGGCCAGCACCGGGC
>NZ_BAIO01000201.1 GCF_000613305.1 Komagataeibacter kakiaceti JCM 25156 | reverse complement strand
CTGTTCGCCCCGTGCGGGCAGACGCCGGAGCAGTCGCTCCAGCCGCTGGCGGCGCAAATGTTCGGCCTGCGCGGGCATGGGGGGCCGGGCGGTGGTTACGGGATCGGTCATGTACCTGACATAGGCGTGCCGTCATCATGCCGCAATGGCCCCGCACAAACGTGACTGACCCCGGACAGGGCGTGGGGATGTGCCATGGCGCAGGCATCCCCACCACGTTCTGGCGTTGGGGGTCATGTTCCATCTTTCCCGCCATGGGCCGGCAGCGGGTGGACGCCGCTGGCGCGGGTCTGGCGGGATGGTTTGCGGGTGGACGCCCCGTGGGCCTGCTTGTATGGAAATTTGTCAGAATATACGTTTTTTCGTGCATATTTCAGGAGCAGTAAATGCCCAGCATAAGCCCTTTTGCCGGTAAGCCGGTCGATCCGGACCGTCTTGTCAACATTGATGCCCTGCTTGACGCTACTACACCCGCAAGCCAGATCCGGCTGTTGCGGCGCAGCGCGTGGCGTTTGGCACATCGGGGCACCGGGGGTCATCACTGAGCACCAGCTTCAATGAAAACCATATTCTCGCCATCAGCCAGGCAATCTGTGATTACCGCCGGGGCGCGCGTATTGACGGCCCGCTCTTCATCGGGATCGACACCCACGCCCTGTCGCGCCCGGCGCTCAAATCCGCGCTGGAGGTCTTTGCCGCCAACGGGGTGGAAACCCGTATCGACGCAAAGGACGGCTATACCCCCACGCCCGTCATCTCGCACGCGATCCTGACCTATAATCGTGACCGCAGCAGCGGGCTGGCCGATGGCGTGGTGATTACCCCATCCCACAACCCGCCGGAGGATGGCGGTTTCAAATACAACCCCCCCCATGGCGGCCCGGCGGATACCGACATTACCAAGGTGGTGGAAACGGCGGCGAATGATTACATCGCCCGCAACATGGAGGGGGTCAGGCGCGTTCCGTATGAAACCGCGCTGGCGTCCCCCACCGTGCGGCGCCATGATTACATCACGCCCTATGTCGAAGATCTGGGCGCGGTGGTGGATATGGACATCATCCGCGATAGTGGCATTTCCATCGGGATCGACCCGCTGGGCGGGGCGGCGGTGGATTACTGGCAGCCGATCATCGACCGGTATGGCATTAAGGCCACCGTGGTCAGCACGGAGGTCGATCCCACCTTCCGCTTCATGACGGCGGACTGGGATGGAAAGATCCGCATGGACTGTTCCTCCCCCTACGCCATGGCGCGGCTGGTGGGCATGAAGGACCGCTTCGACATTGCCTTCGCCAATGATACGGACGCCGACCGCCACGGTATCGTGTCCGGTCGGTACGGGCTCATGAACCCGAACCATTATCTGGCCACCGCCATCGAATACCTGTTCAACAACCGGGATAACTGGGGCACGAACGCGGGCGTGGGCAAGACGGTCGTCAGCAGCAGCATGATCGACCGCGTGGCGAAGGAACTGGGCCGCAGGCTGGTGGAAGTGCCGGTTGGATTCAAGTGGTTCGTGGATGGGCTATATAACGGCACGCTCGGCTTCGGGGGGGAGGAAAGCGCGGGCGCGTCTTTCCTGCGCCGCGATGGCACGGTCTGGACCACGGACAAGGATGGCATCATCCTGGGCCTGCTCGCCGCCGAGATCACGGCCCGTACCGGCCAGTCCCCCGGCGCGGCCTACGCGGCCATGACCACCCGGCTTGGCACGCCCTACTATGCCCGGATCGACGCCCCGGCCAGCCCGGCGCAGAAGGCGCTGCTCAAGGCGCTCTCCCCCGAGGAGATCGGCATGACCGAACTGGCGGGTGAGCCGATCATCAGCACCCTGACCCGCGCGCCGGGCAATGACGCGGAGATCGGCGGCCTCAAGGTCAAGGCCAGGGACGGCTGGTTCGCGGCCCGTCCGTCCGGAACCGAAAACGTGTATAAAATCTATGCGGAAAGTTTCAAGAGCGAGGCGCATCTCGAAATGATCCAGAAGGAGGCGCAGGATGCGATCTCCGCCCTGTTCGCCCGCGCGGAAAAAAGGGGGCGTGACACCCCCTGCCCCGCCTGCGGCCAGCCGCCGCCCGATACCGGTTCAGGCGTAATCGTGAAGAGTGAAAAATGCGTTTTTTCTTCCGATCTGGCGGCTGATGCGTCACTATCGGCAGTATAGCCAAAAGAGGAGGCCGTCATGCGTTACCTCATCGACCAGACACGCGAGGGCTTTGGCATCGCGACGTTGCTCTGCATGCTGGCTGTCGAGCGTTTTTTCCGAAAGCAGGCTGTCCGTTAGGGCAGCCCCGTCATACGGACACGCACTGGATGGAATACCCCTTCTTCCAGCACCGTTACCGCCGGTGCGAGCGGATGCGCCAGATGATCCTTGCCGGATTGCTCATCGGGCGCTGTCCGGTTTTCGTGCGGCGGTGCGGGGTGATGCGGCGGCTGACGCCACTTGAGGGACAGAATGGCTGGCGTGGTGAAAACCAGTGCCGGACCCTGCGCGGCTGACAGGCCGGGACATGCCCGCAAACCAAAAGTTCCGAAAAGCGCCGCCTTTTTTTAAAAAGGCGGTGCCAAAAAAGCTTTTATTGTTTTTTATCAACCTTCTGCACCAGACCTTCCAGCAGGCGGGCCACGGCTTCCGCGCCGGGATCGGGCACGTCGCGCACGTATTCACTGGGCACATAGGCGCCCGACCGGCGCGGGCGCTGTGCATGGTGATGGTTGAATCCGCCCCCTTCCGCGCGGCGGCCGCGACCTGTTGCAGGCTGCCACCCGAAGCCAGCGTGGCAAGTGCGGGATAGAGCGCGTCGATCATGGTGCGGTCGCCCGGTTTCGCGCCGCCGCATTCCATCATATGCGCCAGCCCGTCACGCAATGCCTGCCGCCACGGCTGCGTGCTGCGCCCGGCGGCCGAGAACATGATGGCGAACAGCACGCCGCTCGATCCGCCCGCATGCTGGGTCAGGATATTGCCAATCGTGGTCATGAGCTGGTGTGGCTTATTCATGGGCAGGCGGTCGATGACGGCGATGATGTCACGCGCGGCCCCGGCGAAGGTGGAACCAGCGTCGCCATCGCCTATCCTGCCATCCAGTTCGTTCAGCGGGGCCTCATTGGCGATCA
This sequence comes from Komagataeibacter kakiaceti JCM 25156, assembly GCF_000613305.1. Next base: position 832 of record NZ_BAIO01000201.1, on the reverse strand, counting down.
GCACCTTTGCGCCCCGTTCCAGCAGGTCGGTCACCACGGCGTTGCGCGTGGGGGGATAGGGAAAGGCGTCAGGCATGTCGGGCATGGGCACGATGGCGGGCTGGTCCAGCGGGGCCATGCCCGGCCACGCATGTGGCTGGACCGGGGCTGCCAGCGCGGCGGTGATGGCAGCATCCATCTCGATCAGGGTCAGGGAAAAGCCATTCATGTCCAGCGCGGTCATGAGCGGCGCCGGGCCGATCACATGCGATACGCGCCGGGCCAGCGGCACATGGCTGAAGGCGTGCAGCAGCAGCGCCATCTCGACCTCCGGCACGCAGCCCAGATTGTTCAGAACCAGCGCGAAGCGGGTGTCGGGCATGGCCGTGGGCAGGCTGGCTTCCAGCGTTCCGGCGGCCTTGCGCATCAGGTCGTTGGCCCCCGCCAGCGCGATGCGCTGCGCCCCCGGTTCACCGTGGATGCCCAGCCCGAGTTCGGCCTGATCGGCGGCAAGGCGGCTGCTCCGTCCCGGCTCGTAGGGGTTGCAGTCTTCCAGCGCCAGGCCGATGGTGCGCATGCGCGGTATCGCCGCGCGTACGAATTCGGTCACGCGCGCCAGCGTCCAGCCCTGCGCCGCGCCGTACCCCGCCAGTTTGTGGGCCAGGATGGTGCCCGCCACGCCGCGTGGGGTGGTTGAGTCCGGCAGGGCGATGTCATCCCCCACGATCACGACTTCAACCTGCCTGCCCAGTGCGCGGGCGCGCTCTGCCGCGAGGCCGAAATTCAGCCGGTCGCCGGTATAGTTCTTGACCACCAGCAGGCAGCCCGCCTGCCCTGTCGTGGCCAGGATGGC
>NZ_BAIO01000202.1 GCF_000613305.1 Komagataeibacter kakiaceti JCM 25156 | reverse complement strand
CAGCCGGCATGGGCATGGGCCAGCAGGATTTCGGCGCGCGGGGTATCGGCGCACGGCTCCAGCACGGCGCGGGCATGGGCGAACTGCCCGCGACGCAGCAATTCCAGCGCCTGGGCCAGAAGGTGATCGGTAGGGGTCAGCATGGGCTTCCTGCTTCGCGGGTTCAGGACGGGATGGAGGAGGGCGGGATGATGTTTCCCCCGACCGACATGCCCGCGCCGACCACCACCGGCACATGATGGGCATGGCATTGCGCCATGATGGCCGGGGCATCATCCGGCAGGGCCAGCGTGAAGGTCATGTTTGTGGGTATCACGGCGCGTGATCGCTCCCCCAGATGGGGCGCAAGCGCCGCGATGACCTGTTGCAGGTGGGAAGAAGCCATGAACTGTCTTTAATGCAATGGGTTCATGCGCGAAAGGGCGCAGTCCAGCGGCCGCATTTCCCATGTCCATGGGGTGGGCGGGATTGGCCCCGGAACGCCCTGCAAATCATAAGTTTTTGGTGAAGCGTCTTCCAAAATCTTCGGAAAATGCCGCCATTATGCCATGCAGGGCGATCAGGCCTGACCGTGCCGAAATACTGCTCCAGCAATGCGACGTTGCGCAGGTTGGCCTTGAACGCGACATCGAATATATCGCCCAGCACAGGCACCAGATCGGCCGCGACCTCCACCATCACATTGACCAGCATGCGCGCAAGCAGGGGGCGACCCGCGCCCAGACGCCAGCCTTTCCATACAATATAAAGGGAGGGCAGCAGCATGACCACCGTCCCACCTGCAGGCAGCAGCCCGATCAGCGCATCAAGCCCCCAGCGGGCCTTTGTGCCGGGAATGCGAAAGGCAGCGTCAAGCACCGTGGCCAGATTACGCAGCCGCGCGATCTCACGGGTGATATGTGCCGCATCCGTATTGGGGGGAATGGTTTTCATAGCCGTTACGTAGTGCGCGGGCAGGGCCGTTACAATGCGGCGCGCATCAGGATTTGCGGTCGATATGGCCCATGTCGCGTTCGGGCGCGATCACGTCGCGCACACGCTGCTTGAGTTCCCTGGGGCCGGGAAAGCCGCCATCGCGCTTGCGTTCCCAGATTACATTCCCGTCAACGCTGATTTCAAAATGGCCGCCACTGCCGGGAACAAGAGTGACGCTGCCCAGATCCTCGCCAAAGGTGGAAAGAAGCTCCTGCGCCATCCATGCCGCACGCAGCAGCCAGTTGCAGCGCGTGCAGTACAGGATGGACACATGGGGGCGCGGGGGGGCGGGTGTATCGGTCATGTCTGTGTTTCTTGCCGTTCTGTCAGGCCGGGCGGACCTGCCCGGCTGCCATAATGTGGGGATGGATGACAGCCGGTGGCAAGGGCGTTGTCAGATCGCGTGCACCCGTCCCTCACGCGCCCACAGGCGCAGCGCGCCACAGGTCTGCACGAACCTGTCGGCATCCAGCGTGCCGTGCAGGGCGATCACCCCTTCATCACGCATCTTGGGGTGCAGGCCCGCCGCCGCCAGAATGATCTCGGCGGCATCGTTATGCGCGATGAACTTGGCATGGGCATAGGCGTCGGTAATGAAGTCGCGCATCGTGGCTTCATGGCGCAGGGCGTTCGCCCCCTCTACCGTAGGCAGCAGGGCCACCGCGTCATAGAGTACCGACGGCCCACCGTTGATCCGCTGCTGCGCCACGAGCGGGTTGCCCACACTGTCCTTCAGCCGCCCACCGTTGGCGCGATCAGTTCGGACGTGGCGCCCACGGCGGCCACGGCGTCGCGCAGGGCGGTGAGCAGGCGATGGTCCACGCCATCCGTCACCACGATGCCCAGCTTGCGGCCCGCGAAACTGTCCGGCCCGTTCTTCAGGATGCTCAGCGCGGGGGAGGGTTCAAGTCCCGCCACCACCGGGCGCGCCGCCTTCGCCGGTTCGGGCAGGGGGGACAGGCCAAGCCCCTTGGCCACACCTGTGGCCAGCCCTTCATCCACATGACGCAGATGGCTGACCATGCGCGCGCGGATGGCCGGGGTCTCGACCTTGCTCAGCTCGAAAATGAAGGCATCGCGGATATGGGTCTGCTCCACCGCCGTCTGGCTGATCCAGAACAGGCGCGCCTGACTGTAATGATCGGCAAAGGATTCGGAGCGCTGGCGCTGCTTGGGGCCGGATACATCCTGCGCGAAGGACTGGTAGCCTGTCGTGCTTTCACGCGGGCCACCGGCGGGCTGCGGCCATGAATTGGGTTCGTAATTGGCGCGACCCTTCGGATTGTGCATGGCCATGTGCCCGTCCTGCTGGAAATTGTGGAACGGGCATTTGGGCGCGTTTATGGGAATATGCGTGAAATTGGGGCCGCCGAGGCGCTTGGTCTGTGTATCCAGATAGGAAAAATTGCGCCCCTGAAGCAGTGGATCGTTGGTGAAATCGACGCCGGGCACGATATTCTGGGTGCAGAAGGCCACCTGTTCCGTCTCGGCGAAGAAATTGTCCACCATCCGGTTCAGCACCAGCCGGCCCACGCGGCGGATGGGCACCAGTTCTTCCGGTATCAGCTTGGTGGGGTCGAGGATGTCGAAGGGGAAGCTGTCGGCAAACGCATCATCGAACAGTTGCACGCCCAGTTCCCATTCGGGGAACTGGCCGCTGGTGATGGCCTGCCACAGGTCACGGCGATGGAAGTCGGGATCGGCCCCGTTGATCTTGAGCGCCTCGTTCCACACGATGGACTGCAGGCCCAGCTTCGGCTTCCAGTGAAATTTTACATAGGTGGACTGACCCTGCGCATCGATCAGGCGGAAGGTATGGACGCCGAACCCTTCCATGAAGCGGAAGGAGCGCGGAATGGCCCGGTCGGACATGGCCCAGCAGACCATGTGCGTCGCCTCGGGCGAGAGGGACACGAAATCCCAGAAATTGTCATGCGCCGTCTGCGCCTGCGGGAAGTCGCGGTCCGGGGCCTGCTTGGCCGCGTGGACGAAATCGGGAAACTTGATGGCGTCCTGAATGAAGAAAACGGGGATGTTGTTGCCCACGATATCCCAGTTGCCCTGCTTCGTATAAAGCTTGACAGCAAAGCCGCGCACGTCGCGCACCGTATCGGCCGAGCCCTTGTTGCCCGCCACAGTGGAAAAACGCACGAAGGCCGGGGTGCGCTCCCCCACGCGCTGGAAAATATCGGCGTGGCTGACATCGCTCAGGCTGTCCGTCAGTTCAAAATAGCCATGCGCGCCATAGCCCCGGGCATGGACCACGCGCTCGGGTATGCGTTCATGGTCGAAGTGAAAAATCTTTTCGCGGAAGTGGAAATCCTCCATCAGCGCGGGACCGTTCGCCCCCGCGCGCAGGGTGTTCTGGTCATCCGCCACCGGCACGCCCTGCTGCGTGGTCAGGACCGGAATGTCGCCGCCTGCGGTCTGGTGGGTCTCACCGCCATTTCCGGCATGGGTGGGCGGCAATGCGGAGGGGTGCGATGTCTGCTGGGTCATGGGCTGTTCGCGTGTCCGTTCTGTAAAGCCTGGGGATAGGGGAATGTGCCCCTTCAACGGGCCGGAACGGGGGCGGTTTCATTCATTCGCCGCATGGCGGTTGCCAAGCGCGCGGGGGCAGGGCACAGCATGCGCCATGGATCACCCGGCACAAGGACCATCGCCGCCCATGCGTAAATGCCTCGCCTTCCTGGCCACAGCACCCCTTGCGCTGGCGCTGTCCATGCCCGCCTGCGCGCCTGCCTTGGCCGCCCCCCTGCTGTCCGCGCTCACGCCCGCGCGGCCGGGTCCGGATACCGTTGATTTCGCGGATCTGACATGGACCGAAATCCGTGACGCCATCCGCGCGGGCACGACCACCGTCATCATCCGGTGGGCGGCACGGAGCAGAGCGGCCCCTACATCGCCGTGGGCAAGCATGACGTGCGCGCCATGGTACTGGCGCGCCGCATCGCCCGCCAGGCGGGCCGCACGCT
>NZ_BAIO01000203.1 GCF_000613305.1 Komagataeibacter kakiaceti JCM 25156 | reverse complement strand
CGGCCGAAGGGCGCGAACTGGTGCTGCGCGGGGCCACGGGCAACAACCTCAAGGACGTGACGGCGCATTTCCCGCTGGGCACGTTCACCTGTGTGACCGGCGTATCGGGGGGCGGCAAGTCCACGCTGGTGATCGATACGCTGTACAAGGCCCTGTCGCGCCGCCTGATGGGATCGGGCCAGAACCCGGCTCCCTATGAAGCCATCGACGGGCTGGACCAGCTCGACAAGATCATTGACATCGACCAGTCCCCCATCGGGCGCACGCCGCGCTCCAACCCGGCCACCTATACCGACCTGTTCGGCCCCATCCGTGACTGGTTTGCCGAACTGCCCGAAAGCAAGGCGCGCGGCTACAAGGCGGGGCGCTTCTCCTTCAACGTCAAGGGCGGACGGTGCGAGGCCTGCCAGGGCGATGGCGTGCTCAAGATCGAGATGCACTTCCTGCCCGATGTGTTCGTCACCTGCGATACCTGCAAGGGGGCCCGCTACAACCGCGAGACGCTGGACGTGAAGTTCCGGGGCAAGTCCATTGCCGATGTGCTGGCCATGTCGGTGGATGAGGCGCTGCCCTATTTCTCCGCCGTGCCGCGCATTCATGACCGCCTGGCCATATTGCAGAAGGTGGGTCTGGGTTACGTGGCGCTGGGCCAGCAGGCCACCACCCTTTCGGGCGGGGAGGCGCAGCGCGTCAAGCTGTCCAAGGAACTGGCGCGCAGGGCCACGGGGCGCACGCTCTACATCCTCGATGAACCGACTACCGGCCTGCATACGGAAGATGTGCGCAAGCTGCTCGAAGTGCTGCACGCGCTGGTCGATCAGGGCAATACGGTGGTGGTGATCGAGCATAACCTCGAGGTCATCAAGACAGCCGACTGGGTGATCGACATGGGGCCGGAAGGCGGTGACGGGGGCGGCCGGATCGTGGCCTGCGGCACGCCCGAACAGATCGCGTCCTGCGCCGCCAGCCATACCGGGCGATTCCTCAAACCCCTGCTCGCGGACAGGCCGCTGGTGCCGGTCGCGCCGCCGCCAGCCGCAAAAGGGCGCGGCAAAAAAGCCACAGTGGCCAAAGCGCCGGGAAATGTGAAAAAGCGGGCGAAACCGGCAAAAGCCGGGCGCAAAACGGCAAAGTAGGTCCGGCTTTGCGCCATGGATGGGGCGGCGGAGAGAAAAAAACCGGGCCGATGGTGCGAAAAACACTTGCGTCGCACCATCGGCTGGCCCTATCAGCGCCTCTCTTGGCCCAAGGGGGCAATCTTGCCCAACAGGCTATCTACTGGTTTTGGGGTACGTGATGAACGCACTTGCTCAACTGGGGATGGTCTCGGAACACCCGAGCGATAACCAGATTTCTTCAGCGCCGTTTTCGTCCGAGGACGACCGGAAGGACTATTTCGTCGAAAAGGACGGAATGAAGTTTGCGGGAACGCACCTTCTTGTTGATCTTTGGGACGCCCGGAATCTAGACGATCCGGAGCAGATCGACCGTACCCTGTGCGAGGCCGCCGTGACGGCCGGGGCCACGATCCTGCACAGCCACTTCCATCACTTCACGCCCAATGGCGGCGTGTCGGGCGTGGTGGTCCTGGCGGAAAGCCATATCTCCATCCACACATGGCCCGAGCGGAATTTCGCCGCCGTGGATATTTTCATGTGTGGGGCGTGCGATCCGCACCTTGCCATTCCGGTCATGCAGCGCCTGTTCCAGGCCGGCCGGATCGAGGTGGACGAGCAGCGCCGCGGGCGCGTTTCGCTCTAGCGCGTCATGGCCGGGATGGTTTTCATCCATGCCCGGCATGCCTTCGAAAAAAAATGAAGTATCGGGCCGGATGCATGTCCGGCCCGTGCTTTTTCATGTGGATTGATTAGGACGGAAGGGGAACCGCAATGTCCCGTGAGTGGATCAGCGAGGGCCTGTACGAAGGCTGGCGGCAGGAACTGCGTGTAGACCGGCTGCTGGCGCGCAGGAAAAGCGCGTTTCAGGATATTGTGGTGTTCGAGAATGTCGATCTCGGCCGTGTCCTGATGCTTGACGGCGTGGTCCAGATCACCGAGCGGGATGAGTTCGTCTATCAGGAAATGCTGACCCATGTGCCGCTGCTGGAACATGGCGACGCGAAGCGCGTGCTGATCATCGGCGCGGGCGACGGCGGCGTGCTGCGCCGCGTGCTTGAGCATGGCACGGTGGAAAAGGCCGTGATGGTCGAGATCGATGGCGACGTGATCGCCCTGTCAAAGGAGTTCCTGCCCTCCATCGCTGGCGAAGCGTGGACCGATCCGCGCGCGAGGTGATCGTGGGCGACGGGATCGAATACGTCACCAACGCCGCCGATGGCGCGTTTGATGTCATCATCGTGGACAGCACCGACCCGATCGGCGTGGGCGAGGTGCTGTTTACCGATTCGTTCTACAGGCACTGCGCGCGCATTCTCAGCGCCAACGGCATTATCGTGAACCAGTGCGGCGTGCCGTTCATGCAGGCCGATGAACTGCGGGACACCAGTGCGCGGCGGGCGCAGTTCTTCGCCCATGTGTCGGCCTATGTCGCGGCGGTGCCGACCTATGTGGGCGGGTTCATGACACTGGGCGTCGCGGCCAAGGGCGCCGTTCCGGGCCAGCATTCAGCCGATGTGATCCGCGCGCGCGCGCAGAAGGCCGGGATCGGTGCGGACTGCCGTTACTGGACACCGGAGATGCATGTCGCCTCCTTCATCCTGCCGCCCTATATCGCGAAGAACCTGCCGCGCTGAACGGATGGCCGCCTCCATCCGGGGGCAAGACCGTTCAGAATAACTGACTGATAAAAAAATAAGTTTTCAGGTGCCGCCTTTTTTTCAAAAGGCGGCATTTTCCTGAATCCCGCCCTGATCCACGGAATTTTCCGCCAAGGGGCAGCGGCTGTGCCCTGCGCGGGCGGGGCAATCAGGCCCGTTCAGCCCCTGGGCGCATGGCGCGCGGCCTTGCGCACGCTGATTTCCTTTACGCCGAGTTCCTTCACCCCATCGGCGAAGACCTTGAAATGCGGCGTGGCGAGATGGGTCTCGAAGGCGGCTTCGTCCTCATAAATCTCGACCAGGATGACGGTCTGCGGGTCATCGAGCGGGGTGACGGCCTCAAAGCGCAGGCATCCCTTTTCATCCGCGACGGAGCGTTCGCTGTCATAGGCGCAGAGTTCGAGAAACCGCGCGCGGTTCTCGGCGGGAACGTGAAATTCCGCCACGATGGTCAACGGGCTTGTGGTCATGGCCGGGCTCTCCTTTTCATGTCTCGGTTCCACGATATACGCATGGGGGGAGCAGGTGGTGGCAACCCGTATCATGCCGATTTTCATGGATTGACTTGGCGCATCCTGTCATGTCAAGTCAGTGCTGTCGACACGGGAGAGACCGGCCATGCGCCGGCGCCGAAGGAGCAACCGCCCCGGAAACTCTCAGGCCAAAGGACCGGTCGGCCGAGACTTCTGGAAAGAGGTATCCCATGGCGGATACCCGCCGACGGGATAGCGATCTCAGGCACATGCGACAGAAGGGGCACGTAGAATCCACCCGGATTCGACAGGAGTGCCGCCATGTCCATCCCGTTGCCTGACTGTAGTCCCGCCCGTTCCCCGTTTTCCATTTCCCGTTCCGCTGGTGCGTATCGTGCCGCCTTGCCCGCATGTGCGCGTGCGGGTGGGCGGACCTGCGCGCAGGCGGATATGCACAAGGCCCAGCCCGCATGAACCAGCCCCTGCTGCGCACCCCGCTTTACGATCTTCATCTTGAACTTGGTGCCCGCATGGTGCCGTTCGCCGGTTACGAAATGCCAGTGCAGTATCCCGCCGGCGTCATGGCCGAACACCTGCATACCCGTGGGCAGGCCGGGCTGTTCGATGTCTCCCATATGGGGCAGGTGCGCATCCGCCCCCGTTCCGGGCAGGTGGCGGACGCCGCCCGTGCGCTG
>NZ_BAIO01000204.1 GCF_000613305.1 Komagataeibacter kakiaceti JCM 25156 | reverse complement strand
GATTTCATGGCGCAGTTCCATCTGCATGCGGCCGCTCTGGTGGATTCCGTCGGGCAGGTGCAGCCCGCCGCCCAGTTCGGCCGCCAGCGCATCGACATCAATGACGGCAAGGCCGCGTGTCTCGCTTATGTCGTGCAGCATCAGGTTCTGTTCCTTGGCCGCGATGTTCGAGAGCGTAGCGCTCATGGGGGCATCGAAGGCGGAATAGTTCGATATGTCCTCATAACCGGATGTGGACATGCGGTTCAGGATCAGGATACGCCCGCCTGTCGTGCGCGCCAGCGTGTCCACCAGCTTTTCGTAATCGTGCCGGATCACGTCCAATGTCCGCCGCACGGGCTCGAACGCGGCGGACAGCCATGCCCGCACGGCAGGCCCCGCACCTGCCAGATGGTGGCGCATGATATGGACATGATAGCCCAGCGTGCGATGGCGCAGGATGGACTGGGGCTCCACGTTCAGTGACATCAGCACGGCATTGGCGGGCGGCAGGCGGTGCGTGCCCGTATCCGAGAAAATATCGAGCCGGTCCTTCAGGGGGGTATGGCGCAACACCGAAAGCAGCGTGCCTGCGAATATCCAGTCCTCCGCCGTGGGGTGGATGCCGGGGCGGCCAAGGAAAAGGCGCAGATCTTCGGCAATGGCGCTGAACTGTGCTGGCGTGCGTTCAAGCTGTTCCAGCAGGATCGGCGCGCATGGGGCCAGAGGGTGATCGGGCACGAACACGCATTGCGTCGCCGCCCGGGCGGCGGTCTCGAACATGTCCAGAAAACCGCATTTTTCACCCAGGATCACCCCCGTGGCGTCGCACACGCCCATGCTCAGCAATGTCAGCGGGGAATCATTGTTCTCGCACCACCACCCCCGGCTGCGGCTGTACCAGCCCGAAAGCAGGCCGGAATGGACATCGGCCAGCCGTGTCATCCGTCGCCCCGCCACGACCATCAGGCGCAGCGCCCGGCGTCGGGCATGTCGGGCGGGGTGTCCGGCGTGATCCGGGCGGCCACGGTGTCGGGATTCCAGGCATCAATGGCGCGGGTGCTGAGATAGCCGCCACGCGCCATGTCCGGCGAGATGGAAAGCCGCCCGGCCACGCGCGGGGCGAAGACGACCTGTATGTCCTGCTCCTCGGCAAAGGTGGGGGCGGAACTCAGGCGCGCGCCGGTGGGTTCGAGGCTTATGTTGCAGTACCCGATGGGCTGGTTGGCGCGGCAGGTCTGGCCATCTTCCACCAGCCAGCGCACACCGGCGCGTACGATGTTGTAGCTGTCGGCCTTCAGGGGGCCGAAACGCAGGGGAAGGGCGGTCATGCCAGGCACCCCCCGCTCCACATGGCTTCATGGTGGATGATCCCGGCCACGGTGCAGCGCACCTGCCGTTCCACCGGTCCGTCCAGCGCCTCGTCCGGGTCGGTGCTGAACAGGGCGATCCGCGCGCCCAGCGCATGATGCTGTCCGGGTGTGGCATCCAGCTGGCGCAGGCAGACGGCTTCGCGCAGCACCAGCCGGTAATAGGAAACCGGCGGGCATTCCTGTGCGAAGGCGCTGCTCAGGTCCACGCTCAGATCCAGCAGTTTCGCGCCCGCGCGCAGCCTGTCACCCATGGTGGCGTAAACGCATTCAATCGTGGCGCCTGACATCTGGGGCACGATTTCCGCAAGTCTGAATTCGTACAGCATTGCATTCTCACCTGTATTGATGGAGCGGGATTACAAATACTGGCAACGCGATGCCTGCGGGAATGTTGCAGGGCAAAATATCATTCGAAATATTTGAGTTATGTTTTTGCCATATATCTTACTGTTTCTTTTTCCAGCCTGTTTTCTGTTTCCACCGTCACGTAATCCGTGTGCAGGGAATGCCCGTCCAGATCCACCAGGTCGATCTTCACGGCCCCGCCTTCGGCGGTCTGGAGAACACGCCAGTCCGGGGAGATGGGTATGCCGATCGGTCCGGTACAGGCGCGGGGCAGGCACTGGCTGATGAGGCGGGCGTCAACCCGGCCAGAAAAGCAGTCGCGCCAGTCCGCGTCCTGTCCACCGCGTGACAGATCCCAGCTCATGAAATCAAAGGGCAGCCAGCCATGATCGTCCAGATGGATTTCAGCCCAGTAATGCATGGTGGGGGAACGGGGATAAACGAAATTGCCACTGACCAGCCGCGCCGGAATGCCGCGCGCCCGGCAAAGGGCCACAAGCAGCGCCGATGCCAGATGGCAGTCACAACATCCGCTGGCCAGAACCCAGTCCAGCGGCGTATCGGCGGGAATCTGGTCATAATGCACGGGGCCGGCCAGAAAGGTATCGAGAATGAAATCCCAGAAGGCGCGCACCGCATATCCGGGCGGCTGTGTCCCGGCCAGATGCCGGGAGAGTGCGGCAACCGGTTCCGTAATGCGGATCAGTCCTTCCGCCGGTTTCAGGTAAAGGGCGGGATCGGGGGGAGCATCCTCCGTTACGGTCGGTCGTGGCGTAAAACCGACCCGTGCGCCAAGCCAGGCCTGCGCGCCCTCCGTGGCGCGAAGGTGAAGCTCCAGCCTGCCATCCGCCAGCACGTATGTCCCGCCTTCGGGCATGTCCAGCGGCTGGATATCAAGCGTGTTGCAGCGGCTGGCCAGTGGCAGGGGCATGCGCAGGCGCAGGGTCCGACCCGGCATGACCCCGCGCAGGCGGAAACGGCGGCGCAGGGTCATGTCCAGCCTGCCCGGCGGGCGGGTGCGCAGTTCTTCAACCAGCCGCCGGCTGGTCGTGACGTAATGAGCGCCCCAGAAATCATCCTGCCCCAGCCGCCCGGCATTTTTCAGGTGGTACACAACCTCGACCGGGTCGAACAGGCGCGCGCCCCGTGGGGTCATGCGTACGCCCAGCCCCCCCTTTATCCAGTCCCCAAGCGCCCGGCGTGCCGCCATGCGGATGGTGTCCGTGGGCTCATGGAAAGCCCAGCCCAGCAGCATGATGGCGTCAAGGATGCGGGGTTCATCAATCGTGCGGTAGCGATCGTGAAACTGGGGGCCTGTGGGCATTCGTGATGCTCCGCTATGGGGGCGTGACGCGCCACGCCGTCCGTCGCCTGAACGGACATGACGGTAATGGTGATGACACGGACCAGCGCGCGATGACGGGCATAATCCGGACTATCAGGATATTGCGCCCGTCATGATGGCCGTGGTGTCGGCTTACGATCCGGGTCGCACTGGCTAACGCATGAAAAGGGAACGGGATGCCCGTAGTGGCGTGGAATCTGCCTGTCCCTTCAAATCCGTTTTCAGTCATGGCGGGCGCGCATGGGCGAAATGACGATGTCCGGCCAGTGCCGGTCCGGTTCATCGGCCGGGAAGATGCGGATGCGCACAAGATCGGGCAACTGGTCCGCGCCCCATGAGGCAAGCCACTGCCCATGGGCAAAGTAGCTGATCTCCAGCCTGATACGCCGGGCATGAGAACGGCCTGCCGGGGTGGCGGGCGCGGGGCCAGGGCAATGGCGTGCCGGTGGGCAAGCCATGTCAGGACCAGATCATGCCCCTCCAGCGACAGCCGCAGGTCGGACAGGCGCGCCAGGGCGGAAGGCGCGATCCCGGTGGGTACATGACCGCGCAGGGCGATGGCGTGCGCCGTGCCTGTCAGGGTGTGGGTGTCGTCCTGACTGCCGGGTTCCGCTTCCTCGATAATGTGGCGGAGCAACTGGTCGGTTTCCGCCAGCTGGCCGCTGGTGGACAGTACGGCCCGCTGGCGCTGGAACAGGGTCAGGCCGGAGCGCGTGCCCTGCGTAAGACCCGCCAGCACAATACCGAACACCACCAGCGCCACCAGCAGTTCCAGCAGCGTAAAACCGCCATCATGGTCCGAACGGTCAGGAAATGGCCCTGTCACGGCGCCGGTCCCGCCGTTGCCCCGATCCGTGCGGTCGCCGCAGGGTCAGCGCGTGGCGGTCGGGCG
>NZ_BAIO01000205.1 GCF_000613305.1 Komagataeibacter kakiaceti JCM 25156 | reverse complement strand
CGGGCAGCAGGCCGGTGGCCAGCGGGTCGAGCGTGCCGCCATGGCCCGCCTTGGCCGCGTCGAACAGATAGCGCACGCGCCCGACAACCTGGGTGGAAGTCATGCCCGATGGCTTGTCGATCACCACCCAGCCGTCAAGCGGGCGTCCACGTTTGCGTCGCATTACTGGGCACCTTGCACCAATGGGGGGAATGCCGTGCGTTTAGACGAGGCACGCAGGCACGGCAATGCCCCATTCCGTACCGGGGGCTGGCCAGCGCGCGCCCGCGTGATAGATTAAGGCGAGAGACACATGCCTGCCATCACCCTACCCCGCTTTGCCAGCCGGGAATGAGGTGCCATCTTGCAACAAACAGGCGCATGGATACCGTGTTCCTTAAATGTTTTTCATTCTGCGTCTAGGGAGAGCTGAACACCATGGCTGAACGGCAGACCACGGTCGGTGCATTTGTGTTGGGTGGAGCCCTCCTTGGTGTGACGGCCATTGCGCTGTTTGGAAAATTTCATCCCTTCTCTCCCACCAGCCAGGCGGTGGTCGTGTTTGACGGGCCGGTCAACGGGCTGGGCGTGGGCGCGCCCGTTACATTCAACGGCGTGCAGGTCGGGCATGTGGAACGCATTGCCGTCCAGTTCGATCCCGCCACCCATCAGGCCTATATTCCCGTAACGCTGGAGCTTGAGGCCAACCGCGCCCATATGGCGGGCGACCACGGCAAGGATCTGGACGCCAAGGAACTGCCCAGACTGGTTGAAAACGGCCTGCGCGCGGAACTGCACATGCAGAGCTTTGTCACGGGGCAGGAAGAAATCGACCTGACCTTCGACCCCGGCGTGCCCGCGCGCCTGCATCCCGGCCTGAGCGCGCTGACCGAAATCCCGGCCCGGGAATCGGAAATGCAGAAGCTGACGGATGCGCTGACGGCGCTTCCGCTCAAGAACATCGCCAACAACGCGGACAGCATGCTGGTCAGCATCCGCACCCTGGCCGACAGGCTGGACAAGGATCTGCCCCCGCTGCTGGATAGCGTGCACAACACATCCGACCATACGCGGGTGACAGTGGACGCCGCGACCGATGCGATCCGGGATCTTGACCACCGGATGGATACGACACTGACCTCCATCAACCGCCTGGCCGATACCGGCACGGCCCAGCTTGATGCGCGCGGGAGCGAACTGCACACCCTGCTGGTCAATTCCAACGATACGGTGACCGAGGCCCGGGGCGCACTGGCCGGACTGCACGACATTACGGCCCCGAGTTCCGCCGACCGCTCCAATATCGATTCGTCGCTGCGCGATCTCGCCGCCGCCGCCGCCGCCCTGCGCGGCTTCGCCACGGATGTGGAACGCAACCCGCAACTGCTGCTGATGGGGCGTCGCAACTGATCCGCCCAATCCGGGGAATATAACGGAAAAGGCCGGTCCCGCATGATGCTGGACCGGCCTTTTTATTCCGTCATGTCAGAAGAAGGTTCTGGTGAAGCTTTTTGAAAAAAGGCGACACCGGAAGATTTTCAAGACAACGCGACTCTATGCGAATCAGGATTCCAGATCGCGTTTGACTTCCGGCTGGCGCAGCATGTTATCAACCTCCATGGCATAATCCAGCGCCGTATCGGGCTGGAAATGCAGGTCGGGCACACCACGCAGCCGCAGGGCATGGGACAGGCGCGTGCGCAGGAACGGGGTCACGCGCTTGAGCGCGGGCAGGAGTTCCGCCACATCACTCCGGCCCAGACGCGCCACGAATACCGTGGCATGCTTCAGGTCGGGCGAGATCCGCACCTCTGTCACCGTAATACGCACATCGGCCAGATCCGGGTCACGGAACTCGACGCGGGCGAATATTTCGGCCAGTGTCCGGCGCACTTCTTCCGCCACGCGCAACTGGCGCTGCGAGGGACCAGATGCGCCATGGCCGGCAAGTTTCCCTGCCGGCCCACTCTCGCTCATCCCTTTTCTGGATGAATTACGGCTCATGCCGGGACGAGTTCCATTTCATAACACTCAACCACATCGCCCTCACGCAGGTCGTTATACCCTGCGAAGGACAGGCCGCATTCGTAACCGCGCGCCACTTCCTTCACGTCATCCTTGAAGCGCTTGAGCTGGCTCAGGTCACCTTCATGGATCACGACGTTGTCACGCAGCAGGCGCACGCCACAGCCACGCTTGACCACACCTTCGGTCACGTAGCAACCGGCAACCTTGCCCACCTTGGTAATTTCGAAAACCTTGCGGATTTCGGCATAGCCAAGGAACTTCTCGCGATGCTTGGGCGCGATCTTGCCGCGCACAAGCTGCTCCACGTCATCCGACACCTGGTAGATGATGGAATAGTAGCGGATGTCCACGCCTTCACGCTGCGCCAGTTCGCGGGCCTGCGCCGTGGCGCGGACATTGAAGGCGATGATGATCGCGCCCGATGCCTTGGCAAGCTGCACATCGCTTTCCGTGATCTGGCCAACGGTGGCGTTGAGCACGCGGATCTTGACTTCCTCATGCTCCAGCTTCTGCACCGTGGCTTCCAGCGCCTCGGCCGAACCCTGCACGTCCGCCTTGATCAGGACGGCGACTTCCTTCTGCGCGCCAGCTGGATACGCGCCAGCATCTGGTCCAGCGTGCCGCGCGCGGCAGTCTGGCCAGCGGCCATGCGGTCCTTGATCACGCGCTGGCGGAACTCGGAGATTTCGCGGGCGCGATTCTCGTTTTCCACCACCACGAACGGCTCACCCGCACCCGGAACCCCGGTAATGCCCAGGATTTCCACCGGCATGGACGGACCCGCCTCGGACAGCTGGCGGTTACGGTCATCAATCATGGCGCGCACGCGGCCCCATTCGGCCCCCGCCACCACAATGTCCGTCCGGCGCAGGGTGCCCTTCTGGACCAGAACGGTCGCAACCGGACCACGCCCACGGTCCAGACGGCTTTCGATCACCGACCCTTCGGCCACCCGGTCGGGGTTGGCCTTCAGGTCAAGGATTTCCGCCTGCAGCAGGATCGCTTCCTCAAGCTTGTCCAGCCCGGTCCGCTTGAGCGCCGAGACCTCGACATCCTGCGTGTCGCCACCCATGCTTTCCACCACGATCTCGTGGTTCAGCAGTTCCTGACGCACGCGGTCGGGATTGGCGCCCGGCTTGTCGCACTTGTTGATGGCCACGATGATCGGGGCATCCGCCGCCTTGGCGTGCTTGATGGCCTCGATCGTCTGCGGCATGACGCCGTCATCCGCCGCCACCACCAACACGACCACATCCGTAACCGACGCGCCACGGGCGCGCATGGCCGTAAAGGCTTCATGGCCCGGCGTGTCGATGAAGGTGATCCGCGCCCCGGAGGCGAGGGTGACCTGATACGCACCGATATGCTGGGTAATGCCCCCGGCCTCGCCAGTGGCGACATCGGTGGTGCGCAGCGCGTCGAGCAGCGAGGTCTTGCCATGATCGACATGTCCCATGACGGTGACGACCGGCGGGCGGGGCATGAGATCTTCCGCCCGGTCCTCGATCCCCTCGATGCCGATCTCGACATCGCTGTCCGCCACACGGCGCACGCGATGACCGAATTCCTGCACGATGAGTTCAGCCGTATCCGCGTCAAGCGACTGCGTGACCGTCGCCATGACGCCCATCTTCATCAGCGCCTTGATGACCTCACCCTGACGGGCGGCCATGCGGTTGGCGAGTTCCTGCACCGTAATGGTCTCGGGCAGGACAACGTCACGCACCACGCGGACCTGATCGGAACGCAGGCGTTCGAGTTCGGCCTGACGGCGCTCACGCTCGCGCTGGCGACGGACCGAGGCGAGCGAACGGGTCTTGTCGTCGTCCCCCTCGATCGCGGCCTGCACGTCGATACGACCCGCGCGGCGGCTGTCATTGTTCTTCTTCGCGCCACCCGACGGGCGGCGGCTTGGC
>NZ_BAIO01000206.1 GCF_000613305.1 Komagataeibacter kakiaceti JCM 25156 | reverse complement strand
CGCCGGATTCGTCTCGACCTCCCTGAGCGCGCTGGCGCAGGCTGATTTTTCGCCCACGCCGGCCTCGATCGTGGGCAGCAGCCCGACGGGGGAGAAGACAAAGCCCGTCAGCACCGAAGCCAGGGCCCGGCCGATCACCTCCGCGCCCGGGGTGATGCGCGGATGCTTCAGCGACCCCGTGATGTACAGCGGCCCGGGCAACGAGGCGATGGCGAAATGGCGTGAGCGCGTCATGAGGCGTAGTCGATGGTATTGTTGCTGAAGCTGACATCCCCCTTGCCCACCGTGCGCGTATCACCCGTTTCCAGCAGCAGGGTATGGGTATGAAAAACGCCTTCCTGCAGCGGCATGTCCACGATCAGGCATTTCAGGTCGGTACGGGCGGGCAGGCCAAGCACCGAGAGCAGCGCCTTGCCGAACTCAAGCCCCACGAGATCGGGCAGGATGGCGGAAATATCGCCCCCTTCGTCCAGCGCCATGGTGACGCCGCCATTGCCGCTGCCCACGATCTCGGCCAGTGAACGACCCCGGCCATGGATCATGACATGCCCGCCAATGGTGCCCTGACCGTGATAGTTCCCCAGCGCCGTCATGAGGCGGGAAAGATCGATCTCCTCCATATCAACACGGATCCGCGCGTTGACGCCGTCCCCCTCGGGCACGAAGGTGCCGCTGCTGGCCAGCCTGCCGCGGCCCACCCCGAAGTTCAGGCGGTGAACGTCGATGACGCCATCGCGCACATCCAGCAGCACATCGATATTGTCGAGCGGCGTATGCCGGTTCTCGATATGGTCGCCATGATAGGCCAGATGCACGTTGGTGGCCCGCAGCCGGGGCAGGCTGATGGGCGTGGTGGGCAGGACCGCGCCGCTGGCCTCATGCGCCTTTTCTTCCGCCGCCTGCTGCGCGGTGGACGGATGCTCACCGGGCGTCGCCCCGAAAAACCCGCCCAGATCGGCCAGATCGACATGACGCGAATGCAGATCCGTATCCACAAAGGTCACGGCCTGATGCGGATCGACACGCAGCGTGCCGCCAAGGTCGCTGGAGCCGACCGTGCCCTCGAAATCATGAAAGCGGACGCGCCGGTCCAGATAATCCAGGCTGCCCGCCACATGATAGGCCGGTGTCTGTGGAATGACCACGCCCGTCAGTGGATAGAGCAGCGACATGTCCGGCCCCGCCAGTGTCAGCCGCAGCCGCGCGCCGCTGAAGGAGAGCGGATCCTCCACCGAGCCGACCAACGTCAGCTCCGTGGGGCCATGGTGAACCGCCACATCTATCGGGTAGGGCTGCGTCCGGTCCATGAGCGAGACCAGCGCCCCACCCGAAAACCGCCCCGTAATCGCCTGCCCGGTATAGGTGCCGCGCACATTCGCCACGATCCGTGGCCCGGCCCCGTCCTGCCCCGGGGTGGTGTGCACCTCGGCCCGCATGTCGCTCCGCAGCCCGGCATGCACCAGGTGCAGGTGGCCATCGGTAATGTTCAGCTCCCCGATCTGCGGCAGCGGAGTGGCTGCGTTCGCGGCACTGCCGGTTTTCTGGCCACCGGTCCCGCCTTCATGGGGGAAATGATAGTTCGCCTCGCCGCCCTTGCGGGCATCCAGTTCAACGGCCGGGCTGTCCAGCGCAATGACCGGCAGGTCCAGCCTGCCGCCCAGCAGGTGCCACAGGTTGACCCCCACCATCAGGTGCGCCGCCGTGGCGAAGGGGGGCAGGGTGTCAAATCCCTCCGGCTCGTCGATACGCACGTCATCGGCGGTGATGCGCGTGACCCGGCCGATCTGGACATGCAGATGCGCCAGCGTGACCCGGCGGCCCAGCGCCTCGCCCGCCCTGCGTTCGACCAGCGGCACGAACCAGTCCCATGACCAGAAAATGACCAGCGCCAGCACAGCCGCCGCCAGCGCGCCCGTAACCGGAAAATACAACTGTTCCAGCAGGCCGCCGCCGGGCATGTTCCGTTGGCTGTTCTCACGGTCCGGTCCGGACATACTGCGCACACTCCTTGTGCATGGAAAAAAAAGTATCAGATTAAACGGGTGGTCACAGCCGGAGTTGCGGCCACCATCCGCCGTCGCGCGCGGTCGGCCGCACCTTGGGGCTGGCGCGTGGCCCGCGTGTCCTGTATGCGGTCAGGCAGATTCAATCCCTTATCATACCTGATCGCGAGGTCACCGTCATGCCTGCCTATCGTTCCCGCACTACGACACATGGCCGCAACATGGCCGGTGCGCGCAGCCTGTGGCGTGCAACCGGTATGCAGGATGGTGATTTTGGCAAGCCGATCATCGCCATCGCCAATTCCTTTACGCAGTTCGTGCCCGGCCATGTCCATCTCAAGGATCTGGGGCAGCTCGTGGCGGGCGCGGTGGCCGATGCGGGCGGCGTGGGGCGTGAGTTCAACACCATCGCGGTGGATGACGGCATCGCCATGGGCCATGGCGGCATGCTGTACAGCCTCCCTTCGCGCGAGCTGATCGCCGATGCGGTGGAGTACATGGTCAACGCGCACTGCGCCGATGCGCTGGTGTGCATAAGCAACTGCGACAAGATCACGCCGGGCATGCTCATGGCGGCGATGCGGCTGAACATCCCCACCATCTTCGTATCCGGCGGGCCGATGGAAGCGGGCAAGGTGCTGAACAACGGCGCCGAGCAGCAGGTTGACCTCATCACCTCCATGGTAGCGGCGGCCAACCCCGATGTCAGCGATGAACAGTCGAACCGGATCGAACGCTCCGCCTGCCCCACATGCGGGTCGTGCTCGGGCATGTTCACCGCCAATTCCATGAACTGCCTGACCGAGGCGCTGGGCCTTGCGCTGCCCGGCAACGGCAGCCTTGTCGCCACCCATGCCGACCGGCGCGAACTGTTCATGCGCGCGGGCCGCGAGATCGTGGCGCTCGCCCGCCGCTGGTACGAACAGGATGATGAAACCGCCCTGCCGCGCGGCATCGCCAGCAAGGCCGCGTTCGAAAACGCCATGTCGGTCGATATTGCCATGGGCGGCTCGACCAACACCGTCCTGCACCTGCTGGCGGCGGCGCATGAGGGGGGCGTCCAGTTCACCATGGCGGATATCGACCGCCTGTCCCACAAGGTGCCGAACCTGTGCAAGGTCTCGCCCTCGCGCATGGATGTCCATATGGAGGACGTGCACCGCGCGGGCGGCATTCCCGCCATCATGGGGGAACTGGCCCGCATGGGGCTGCTGCATGGCGATGTGCCCAGCGTGCACGCCCCCACGGTGACGCAGGCCCTGCATAAATGGGACATCAGCGCGCCAACGGTGGATGAGGCGGCGCGGACCTTCTTCCGCGCGGCCCCCGGCGGCGTGCGGACCACGCAGGCGTTTTCACAGTCGAGCCGGTATAAAACGCTTGATACCGACCGCGCGAACGGCGCCCTGCGCGATGCCGACCATGCTACAGCCGTGACGGCGGGCTGGCGGTGCTGTTCGGCAACCTTGCGGAGGATGGCGCCATCGTCAAAACCGCCGGTGTCGCGGCGAACCTGCTGACCTTTACCGGGCCCGCGCGCATTTTCGAAAGTCAGGACGCCGCGGTTTCCGCCATCCTGAACAACGACATCGTGGCCGGGGATGTGGTCGTGATCCGCTACGAAGGCCCCAAGGGCGGCCCCGGCATGCAGGAAATGCTGTATCCGACCAGCTACCTGAAATCCAAGGGACTGGCCGAGAAATGCGCGCTGATTACCGATGGCCGCTTTTCGGGCGGGAGTTCGGGGCTGTCGATCGGCCATATCTCACCCGAAGCGGCGGAAGGCGGGATCATCGGGCTGCTGGAGGAAGGCGATACGATCGAGATCGACATTCCCAACCGCATCCTGCGCACCACGGTCAGTGATTCGGAGCTTGCCGCCCGCCGTGACCGGATGGAGGAACGCGG
>NZ_BAIO01000207.1 GCF_000613305.1 Komagataeibacter kakiaceti JCM 25156 | reverse complement strand
CCGCGCGGCAGGTCCGGCCGGATGAAGCGGTGCTCTCGCCACCCGAGGGAGAGGCGGAGGCATGGGCACAGGCCGCCTTCTGGCGGCGGATGGAGCGGTTTTTGCAGCCAGATGACGTGGTGGTGGCGGATAATGGGTCTTCCATGGTGGCCATGCTGCATGCCCGCCTGCCCGCGCAGTGCAGCCTGCTGGTCCAGCCGGTCTGGGCGGCGATCGGTTATTCACTGCCCGCCGCCCTTGGGGCCTGTCTGGCCACGCCCCGGCGGCGGCATGTCCTGTTTATCGGGGATGGATCATTCCAGATGACGGCGCAGGAACTCTCCACCCTGTTGCGGCATCGCTGCAATATCGTGGTGTTCCTGATCAATAATGGTGGCTACACCATCGAGCGGATGATCCTTGGCCCGCAGGCGGCGTATAACGACATTGCCAACTGGAATTACGCGGCCCTGCCTGCCGCGCTGGCAGGCGATCAGGCCCCGCTGTCCGTACGGGTGGACAGCGGCGAGGAGCTTGAGGCGGCCTGACGCGCGTGGCGGGGCATGAAGGGCTGGCCTTTGTGGAAATCCGCTTTGCACCGATGGACGCCCCGGCGGGAATGGCCGCGATGGGGCAGGCCGTGCGCCGCTATGATTATGGATTCGCTACCCCGGACGTGCCCTGAATGCCCATGCGGGCCAGCATATCGTTCACTTCCGGCCCTGAATGTGGAATGAGCTGTTTTTAGGCTGGACGGCGGCTTTGACACAGGCTATTGAAAATACGGATGTTTTTCTGGTGGATCGACGGACCGTCATCCGCATGCCGCCCACGGCCCCTGGCGCTTTGGGAAATGGCAGGGAAACAGGACTCACAAAAACGTGATGACGCTTGATTAATAATTGTGCATTTGCGCAAATTATAATCGTTTTCTCCGTCCCCCAAAATGCCGGTTTCGCATTCTGCCGTTTTTGTCGGCATTCCATCTCACTGTATAGAAATGAAGCCGGGCCCTGTTGGGGCATTGATTATTTAATTGCCACCCATTTCGTTGGTAAATTGTAATCAATTGGGAAGTATAGGGCCGTGGTCGAGGATTTTTATTGATAGTGTTTTTGTTCTGGTGTTGTGTCCGCTCATCAACTCAGCATTTGGGAAACAGAAACATGTCTATCGAAAACATCAGCACCATGATCGCCCACTCCGTGAACACCATGTCCTCGCTGACCATGGTCGCCTTCCTGCCCATGATCGCCGCCCTGATGATCGCCACGATCGTATCCGATCGCGCTGCCTGAGCCACGGGGTCTGTCCTGACATCCGTGCCGCCGGACTTCCCGCGCCTGTGTGGGAATGACCGGCGGGCAGCGGCGGGACAACCGGACGGAACGGACGCTGCGGCGTCTTTTTTTATGCGCGGAATACCGGGGCCGACCCGGCCCATGGCCCCCGGTAACGAATTGGCAGGCAAGTTCGATAAAACGTGAAGCGGGCGCGGGAAGAACCATTTTCCGGCACCCGGGGGCATATATTCACGATGCGGTGGACTCTATGGGCCTGACAGTCTTGTAGGCGGGCCAGCATGGGTGTATCGGCCAAAAATGTAACGGCGTACACAGGTGCGCCTTTTTTATTTTTGTCCAGAGCATACGCATGACAGATAGAAAGACCCACCACCGGAAAGGGGCGGCAGCACCTGTTCCCCATTCCGTCCATACCGGCCTGATCTTCTTTATTCTGGCGCTGGGGGCCTTTGCCATCGGCACGGCCGAATTCGCGGCCATGAGCCTCGTGCCCATGATTTCGGCGGGTATGCATGTCAGCGTGCCGCAGGCGGGCCATGCGATCGAGGCCTATGCCGCGGGCGTGTGCGTTGGCGCGCCATTGATCGCCATGCTGGGCGCGCGGCAGAGCCGTAAATACCTGCTGATCGGGATGATGCTGCTCTATGTGCTGGGCAATGGCCTGACCGCGCTGGCCCCCAATTACATCTGTCTCCTGCTGTGCCGGTTCATAAGCGGGCTGCCGCATGGCGCCTATTTCGGCACGGCGGGTATTGTCGCGTCCTCGCTCGTATCCGAAAAACGGCGCACGCAGGCCGTGGCAAGGGTCGTGCTGGGGCTGACCATCGCCACGATCGGCGGCGTGCCGATGGCGAACGGGCTGGGCCTTGTCATGGGCTGGCGCTGGGCGTTCGTGCTGATCGCGGGGCTGGCGCTGTGCACCATGGTGCTGATCGCGTGGTTCGTGCCCACCGATCCGCCGCGCCCCCATGCCAGCGCCATGACGGAAATACGCGCGCTGCGTAACCGGCAGGTCTGGCTGACGCTGGGCATCGGTGTTGTCGGTTTCGGGGGTATTTTCTGTGTCTATACCTATCTTGCCTCCATCTTGCAGGAAGTGACGCGGGCGCCGGCCTACATGACGCCCGTCATGCTGGCGGTGTTCGGCGTAGGCATGACCGTGGGCACCATGGCCTGCGCCTGGGCGGCTGACCGCAAGATGATGCCCACCATTGGCGGCACGCTGCTGGTCAATGCGGCGGCGCTGGCCGGTTTTCCCGGCTCGGTGCATTCCGTATGGGGCATGATGCCCATCGTGTTCATGATTGGCTGTGGCGGGGGGCTTGGCACCGTCATCCAGTCCCGGCTGCTCAGCGTGGCGGTGGATGCGCAGGCGCTCGCGGCGGCGCTGAACCAGAGCGCGTTCAACATGGCCAACGCGATCGGCCCCTGGCTGGGGGGCATGGCGATCAGCTATGGTCTGGGCTGGGAATCCGTGGGCTGGGTGGGCTCCTGCCTCGCCATGGGCGGGTTCATGATGTGGCTGCTGACACTGAGCGATATTCGCGCCGCCGCCCGCAGGCAGGCGGGCGGATAGGTGGCGGGGCAGGGCACTTGATGCGCCGTGCCATCCTTTCTATCGTGGCGCATGACAAGCGCACCGGCTGAAGGGCACGACCTGCCCCCCCTGTTACGTGACCTGTTCCCCACCCGGTGGGTGGCGGGGCGGGCGGGGGACGTCCTGCAACGGGTGCAGCATGTGCTGGATACCGAAATCGCCCCCACGGCGGCGCAGCGCGATCGGACCGGGGGCTACCCCCATCAGGCCATCGCCGCGCTGAAGCGGACCGGTGTTCTCGCCCTCGCCCTGCCGCGCGCATGGGGCGGGATGGGGATAAGCCAGGAACTTTCGCTCGAACTCATGCTGCGCATGGCCGTGGCCGACCCGGCCGTGGCCCAGATCTACAAGGTGCATGACGATCTGGTGCGTGAGATATTCGTCTACTCCCCGCCCGACCTGCGTGGCCCGCTGGCGCGGCGCATTGTGGATGAGCATGTCATACTGGGCATGGCGGTTGCCGAAAACGGGCGCACGGCGGACAGTTTCCTGCAAACGCTGGCCCGGCCCGACCCGGCGGGTGGGGGGTATCTTGTCTCCGGCCGCAAGATCTACGCAACCGGCGCGTCGGGGGCGGATCTGGTCGCCATTTCCTCCTTCAACCGGTACGGGCAAGCGAGAGCGGCAACCTGCGTGAGGGCGTGCGGATGGATCTGGTCCCGCGTGATGCGCCGGGCCTCGTCTTTCATCATGACTGGAACCGGATGGGCCAGCGCGCGACGGATTCAGGCACCGTGACGCTGGAGCATGTCAGGGTGGATGACCGGTGGAACGCCCTGTCCCCCGATACCGTTCTGCCCCTGCATGTCAGCCTGCGGTTTCAGGCCGGGTTCAGTGCGATCCTGACCGGCATCGGCATTGCCGTGCTGCGGGCGGTCTGTGCGTTCGTGCCCGCCCATGCCCGCCCATGGGGCGCGGCTGGCGTGGCGCGGGCCGATGAAGATCCCTATATCCGCCGCCAGTTGGGTGAGATCGGGACCGATCTGTTCGCCGCCTATTGCAGCGTCGATGCAGGCGGGGCGG